>NZ_JBFRRH010000075.1:0-6182 GCF_041472995.1 Vibrio sp. 10N.261.46.A3
GATATATTTATGCAGCACTTGAATGCTGCATAACGGGTAGGGTGTTGCGTTTCATGTGGCGGAGGGGCTTTTAATTAAGTGAAAAGGGTATTGAGAAATACGACAAGGCCTATAATACAAACTTATATAACTTTGAGGGCGCAACAATTATGTTGAGACTTTCCTTGATGCGACCAACGCTGTTGAGCGTGGTCTGCAGTGGTGTTATTTTTCCTGCGATTGCTGCGCAGTCATATGTGCATGGAGCGTATGGCTTTGGAGAGGAAAGTACTTCTCAGTGGGGAGTGGGAGGGGGGGTGAACTTTGATGACTCTCCTTGGGGGGGGGAGTTTAATGTCCATTCTTCGAGTTCTACTGATATTGGTCGATATACTGTAAGTCAGTCTTGGGTTGCACTATCGGCAACGTACCGTATACGTCATTTTTTTCTAGACAAAATGACGTTAAAAGGTGGTGTTGGGGTATCCTCTATATATCAGGGAGCTGCAGATTCCAGCTATCAAAATAATAATTTTCTTTGGAATGTCACCTCAAATGTCGATCTGAGTTATCAAGTAAATCGTTACTTGGATATATTTGGTGGATATCGTTTTTTTGTAGGCGACTCTTTTGAATCGCTTTCTCCGAACGCTTGGATGTTTGGAGCACGCTTGTACTGGTCTCGCCCTGAGCCTGCTGTCACCCTGTTAAATGATGAGAATATTACGCCTGCGCTAGCCGACTTGCGAGCTGACACGTTTTCGCAATCGGCACAGTTAGAGCAGAAGCTGGATGAGTACGGCTTAAGTCAAAGTTTCAGCCAGTTTGTAATTCAAAGTGATGCTACATCAGAGGTTGACTGGCAGCGATTGACGCTAATTGTAGATGAAAAAGATGTGACACTTGATGTACAGTTAACTGAGCAGGTGGGGCAGTTGAGAGATAGGTTACCAAAAGGTGAGCATACGTTGCACTTTACTTTGGTTGGGGTTAGCCGGAAAACGGGCGATATGCGTCAAGTTGAAAGTTCATACTCAATCGTACTGTATCACAGTCAGGGGCTGAACTTCTTACTTTCGATTAAACCCCACTTGTTAGGAGAGGCATTGCATGTCCAAGCGTTTTAATGCTTCTAGCGTGGGGATTGCACTGTTATTGAGCTGTTCGATGGTTGTTTATGGTAAAGAAGTGGACTGGTCGATATTATCATCTTGGTGCCCTGAAGAGCTAAACGATTGCCAGGTATCACCTATGCGTGATGAGGTATTGTTAGCATCATTAGTGGATGCTGATTATCGTTCTTTAACGCCAACATTGAATCAAGGAGAGTTGTCATTTACAGCGTTACTATCAGTTTACCAGTCTTTAGGCGAGGGAGAGGAAGTAGCCGATTTATCGCGTTACATCCAGTTTCTTCACACTGATATGGCGCAGAGAACACATCTTTATCGCTATGCAATAGGGGAAGGCGAGCTAGGTTCGGAGCCAATGCGTGCTGAATTACGACACTATTATAAAGAGTTGAAATACCTAAAATCTTTGCAGGTGATAAATCAAAAACAAATCCGCATAATAGAAGACTTTTCCTTGAAAGGTGCCAAGGATCTCGAAGTGCAAATGGAATGGCAGGCAGAACGTCTAAATGAGGCTGTGATGACCATTTCTTCGCAGCTTAGGGAGGACATAAGAGCAGAAGAGCAAACCCTTCGCTATTTCATTTACAGAAGAGAACAAATCAGTGAATAAAACCGTATTATCTTTGATGGCGTTAGGGGTAGGGCTTAGCAATAGTGTCCAATGCTCTCCATTGCTCTATACTGATTACATCACTGCATTAGAAGCACCCGTGTCTCATACTCTTCAACAGTACGCTCTTGATGGAACAGACCCCGATCGGGTGATGAACATTTTATTAAAACAGAGCGAACGTATTACGGCGGAAACAAGTGGTATATTTCTTGATAACGTAAGTTTTTTACTATCCCAAAAGAGTTACTCTCCTTATATGCCAACTTTACGCCAATTAAATATTCAGACTCTATTACTAAATGGGGAGGTGGCAAAGGGTGTCTTGGAAATTACGAATCTTTCACCTCAAGAGCAGGACGATTACCGTTTGCTGTGGGTGATGGGGCTAATATATCTTGATCAAACCTCGAAAGCGGTAGCTGTATTTAATCAGCTATCCTCCGAGTCTTATCGGGAAAGTCCAGCTAAGGCATTGAACCTTGCCCAATACATGGTTGTTCAGCATGGGGTTCCTAGTCAGGCCCTACGCCTTCCCAGTGATGGAAATGAGTCGCTTGCGCTGCAACTGGCTGATTTTTACGAGGTCCATAGCCTGTATGCTAAATCGCTTTCAGAGCAAGCTCGGCGATTGTCAATGCTACCAACATTGGTAGATCAGCAGGCATATCGTCAGAGTTTGGTGAGATTCGCAAGAGAGCATGACTTGGTAAAAGACGAGCGAATATTGATGGAAAAATACCTAAAGGTAGCGATCACAAAGCCTGTTCATGTGATTGGTGATGAGGATGTGATAAATGAGTACAGCCAATTATTAGTGCATTATTACTTTGACACTCAAAACCACAATGGGCAGCGACAATGGTCTGACGGGCTGTTGGAGGCACAGCGCCGATTTGGTAAAACCAATTCTAAAACACAACAAAAATACTTAGAAAACCGCATTTACCGATACGACGAAGAGCGCCCAGCCTTTTTCTATTTGGATGTCGTGTCATTAGCAACATTAACCCAGCAACGTTCGCTTATCGCTTCTGTTTTTACTTCCTCTTTGCCTAAGGCGACGCAGCAAAAGTTGTTGGCGGGATACTTTTCCATTCCAGCCGATTTGGATGACGTCTCACTTGCTTTTGCGAGCAATTATGCGGAATTGACTAAGGGTTGTGATATTGCGCTTCCGGCGATCGTTAGAGCTTTTAAAGGGCACCAACTCACGAAAAACAAGAAATACGCTCAAGCTCAAGAGTGTTTCTCCACAGTCGTTTGGTCGCAAACTGAGTTGCCAGAACAAGTGCTTTCGCTACTGCAGAAAGAGCAGCGCCAAGTAGAGTATGTGGTAATGAAAGATAAAGGGGACGAGTCTGCCATGATGGCGATAGCTAGAGAGGGTCCCGAGGACATGCGTCTTGATGCAGCCATGTTTGCAGTTAATAGCCAACCGATGTCTTTTGCACGACTTGATTACCTTGCTGATATGGGGGGGTTGGCTCTAACCCCAGAGCAGCAAAACATGATTGATGCGAAAATTGATGAACGCTTACGTCAATCTGATCAGATGGAATTATTGATACCTCGATTAAAACAAAATCCGGAGCGTCATTCTCTAGAATTGGCTTATTGGTCCATGTTTCAAGATGAACCGGAAAATGCAGTAGGCTATATCCTAATGCGGTTGGCACAGCCAAGCCCACTGGCTCCGGCGGATGATATTCGTATTGTTCGCTATTTAGATAGTGTGTACCCCTTGCTATCTAAAGAGGCGAGACAACAAGTTCACCAACTATCGCATGAAGGAATTCAGAGAATGGTGCAATTACGAGCGATCGAAGTGACCATAGAGAATGCTTTTGATCTGGAGGTCTCTGATACGGTAGTAGCCGTCCAGCAAGCATTGGCGATATATAATCAATTAAAAGCGAAATTGTCGAGTGCGCCGGTTTCTAATGCCACTGCTCAGTTGTGGATCCTAGGGAAACTCGAAGATAAATTTCGTCAATTCTTACTTCTTCATGCCGCTCAGGCACCAGATGCCTTAAAGCCAGTTATGCGCGAACAAGCTGCACAGAGAGATTTACAATATAAGCGCTATGTTCATCAGATTTTGGACCAAAAAATAGAGGGCGTGATGGATGTACGAGTATTTTATGCCGTGTTATTTATGAGGGGGGGCAAATGAAGCTTTGGCTAATAGGCCTGTTAGCTCTGGGCTTAGTTGGGTGCGCTCAAACGTCAAGTAAATCAGCAGCCGTAATTTCGTGCAGTCAGTCATTGATGAAAGAAGATGAGCGCCAAGCGCCTTATTCTTTTCAGCAGGGTTTTTGGGCATGTCAAGAGGGGGGGCGAGATGAGGTGTTGACTCGTCGTTATGTGGATTCGTTGATATTAACTGGTCAGTTCCAGGGAATCAAAAGCGGATCTTCCTTCCCTGAAAGCGTACCCTCTGAACTTGTGGAGCAATGGCGTCATTGGGCTAAGGAGAATTTGTGATGCGCATTTTTTTATTGAGTAGTATATTACTTATAAAGGCTAGCTGCGTGTGGGCTGGAGATGAAGATGTGCCCTCTGAAAATAATGAGATCACGTTTATCGATGCTATAGCAGAGGAGGAGTTGTTTCGCCCTTACATTCTGAAGCTGCCTGATATTGAAAAAGTAAGTCAAGCGGACGCGGCATTATTTGAATTTATAAACCAGAAAATAAAGTGGGAAAAAGATGATTGATAATATCATGGTGTTTTTTAAAAGCGGGGGCGTATTTATGTTCCCTATCGCGGCTATCGGCCTAATTGCTCTGGCTATTGTCATTGAGCGATTTTTTGTAATGATGAATTACCGTCGGCAAATCCTCAAAGATACCTATCAGTTTTCACAAATAGCGGAAGAGGACATAGGTGAGGCATTAACCACTTTAACACGAGGGCGTTCAATCTTAGCAGGCACGATAAAAGAGGCGTCAATAGAGTATCAAGAGCATGCTATCTCTAGAGAAGAGTTTGAAGAGGTTATGAGTATAAGTGCCATTCATTCACTTCGCCGTTTAAGTCGCCGTACAACGGTAATATCAACGTTAGCGAATGTGGTTACGTTACTGGGGTTGCTGGGTACCATTATGGGGCTTATTCAAAGTTTTGCTTCTGTTGCTCAGGCTTCTGGATCGGATAAATCGACTCTGCTATCTGAGTCAGTCTCGGTAGCGATGAACACGACGGCATTTGGTCTGATGATCGCAATTCCTTTGTTGCTAATGTATGTGTTTATTGATAACGCCTCTAACAAAGCAATTGAGAGTCTTCAAGCAGGGTGTGCAAAGGTACTGAATAAATTGTATCAAAAGCGAACTGTATATGAAAAATAACCTCCTCCAAAGAAAGGCGTCAGGGAATGAAACGGACTTAAATATCACGCCCTTTTTAAGTTTAATGGTAGTGTTGATTCCAGTTCTTTTGGTAAGTGCGAGGTTTTCTCTATTTGCGCAATATGAAGTATACGCACAACCAAATTCTTCAGTTTCTTCCTCTTCTCAACTAAGGTCGATTGCTCCCTATCTACTACGAGTAACTGACACGGAATTTATTTTATTGCAAGATGGTAAAGTACTATTTCGTCATGAAGTTGCAGATAGGGCGTCACTTATTTCGACGCTGACAGGGCGCCTGAATAGCCTGAGCGAATCGGCACCATTATCCATTTCGCTAGAGGCATCGTATTCGCATCAAGATATAGTGGGGTTATTTGACCTTCTTGCGCCTTATGCGGAAGTGTTTTCATCGGTATCGATGGACGTAAAGGATATGTGACAGCCATGAATATTTCGTTTAAAACGTTGACGGTCAGTCGAAAAAATAAAAGAGGATCCGCTTTAAACTTGGTGGCTCTGATGGATATTTTTACGGTCTTGGTATTTTTTTTACTGTTTAATGTGCACGACGACCAAGTGGTTGAGCTCGGCTCTAATATTGACAGTTTACCTCTATCGGAACAAGCGACTGATGAATTAAAAGAGGCACTCAACGTGCAAGTGCTAGAGTTACCTTCTCAGTCCCAGGCTTATTTTGCTGGTGAGGCGATTTCTCTCTCTGATGGCATTAAAGGTTTATCCGAGTTTATACACAATCATTGCAAAGTAACTGAGGGGCATTGCCGTCTGCTGGCCATTCAAGCCCCTCCTGACATGCCTTACCCTTTTGTTAATAAATTTGTAGAGCTAGGCCGAAAATTAGGTTTTGAAAATGTCTATCTTGTTGTCGTTAAAAAGTAAGTCGGGGAATCAAAATGTCACTACTTTATAGTGAGCAGCGTGAGAACACCTTTTTGCTAATCCTTATAGGAGGGTTTTCTATTGGTTTGGCGCTGTTCGGTGTGAGTTTGGATGCATTTGTTATGCGAGATACTCAACTTTTTAATACAAACAAGAAGTCCGTGACGTTTGTGTTAGCACCAGAGCCAAAGGTAGCACTA
>NZ_JBFRRH010000076.1:0-1032 GCF_041472995.1 Vibrio sp. 10N.261.46.A3
TTTGTAACGAAGAACGGCTCACAATCGGGAGCCGTTCTTGTCTCTAAACCTGAGTTCGCACTAAGTGACGTTACGTTAAATCAGCAGTTACAAAGAATCCCACTGCTTACTAACTTGATTCATCATTCCTTCATATATCACCCCAGAAAAAGGGGCTTCATATTTTTCATAAATAAAATCATGGACGATATCAGAAAAGCATTCGATACATGGGCATGCCGACATCATCTTATGTGTTCGAGCCATGTTAATAACATGCCCCTCTACTTCCTCTCGCATTTGTACAACAGGGGCTAGGATAGATTCTAATTCGAAGCCCATTTTTTTTCTTGATGATTTTTTTCCCACAACAGAGTTCTCGATAAAAATTTGATTCTAGATCATAACACCCAAAGTATGGGTGCGGATTAAGTGACGTTACGTTAAATCCATAATGTCGCTAGTTTAATAAAGTCATACAATCCTCGTAAGAAGGGGAGCTCCCTGACTCAATACCCCACAATTGTTTTGATGCAAAAAAAGAGAAGGAAATGTCAGATTCAAGCCCTTTATTTTTTCTGGCTAACTTTTTATTCAGGTAGATTTCTTTTACTCGTTCAAGATCTTTCCCTGAAATACTCCGAGAATCCCTACAAATCATAGCCAACCCTTCTTTGGCGTATAGCATAACGTCATTATTCGCCCAGACAGGAAAAACAAAAAATAGGATTAGTAAGTAATTTCTTCTCATGCTTTCCCCATGAAAAATTAAAACGTAATACAAGAATAGAGCATTACGCACGTTGTTTCGCTGAATTCACCTGGGCGCCTACTGAAGAAACCAAGGGAAATGATGATCTATCACTCAAAGATAGGTGTTCATTATTCCTATTACAATGGAATGGTCGCCCCTCCCTCAGCCTTCTACTATGAAGGTAACGATGAGATAGGAGAAAGAGCATGACTGTAACAACGGTAGGTATCGATTTAAAAACCCCGATGCCTTTGCGAGTTAATTTTGCTCAAATGGCTTGTATTTAACATATGATAGCT
>NZ_JBFRRH010000077.1:0-1072 GCF_041472995.1 Vibrio sp. 10N.261.46.A3
AGAACAACCAGTTGTTCCGCCCTACCGTGAACGGACGCACTGAACGTTCCGCTCGGTTATTATCCATGCTTAACCGGCCATCATCGATAACTCTTACTAGCTTCGACCATTGATTGAGACTGTAGCTAATCGCCTCACCCAATTTACTTTTAGGGGGCACCTGAGTGACCGATTTATCTAACCACGCCTTGAACTCATTGAGCAGAGACTGAGTCTTTGATTGGCGGGTAACATATCGCTCTTCCCTCGTCTTATCTTTGAGTGCTTGTTCAACACGATAGAGCTTTTGGAACCAACTGACTGCCCACTGGATTTTACCCCCTTTTCCTTGCTTACCTTTTGGTTGGCACTGCTCTGCCTCTATGAACTTACGTCTTGCATGCGCCCAGCAACCCACCAACTTCGCCTCTGTCTTTTCATACGCTTTATAACCATCAATATGAAGGTATCCAGTGTAGTTTGACAGGTACGATTCAGGGCAGTGGTGACCCCGACTCCCTTCCTGATAGTCGAACAAGACGATACCGGGGGATTGTGCATTGCCTCCACGGTCTGAACCACACCCATACAACCAGATGTAACTTTTCTTTCTTTCGTCATCGAGCACGGTCAATGTGGTCTCGTCCGCGAACAGAACATCTTGAGCAAGAAGGGTTTCTTTCAGTAAGGCGATTAACGGCTCTACCTTATCAGCGCAACGCAGTATCCACTGACTCATCGTTTTTCGGCTGAGCGCTAACCCATATTGTCTAAACAGTGATTCTTGACGATAGAGAGGCAGGGCATAGTGGTATTTGTTCGTGATGATTTGCGCAAGCAAAGAGGGAGTCGCGATGCTTTTCGGGATAATCGCTGGCGGCGGCGGAGCCATCAACACGAGGCTCTTTTCTCCTAGCACGTCACATTGACGACAGACGTATTTGGGTCTTTCGGTGACTTCAACGTACAACTTAGCTGGGATATACACCAGTTTTTCACTGGTGCTTTGTCCCATCCTGCAGAGCATCGACTGGCAACACGAGCAGGTTTTTTCTGCTTCAGATATGTCCACCACAACTCGCTCTCGTGGTAA
>NZ_JBFRRH010000078.1:0-64580 GCF_041472995.1 Vibrio sp. 10N.261.46.A3
TCAATGATCACGGGTATAAAGCTAATTCGAACGAGTGTAACAGAACATTATGGTATCAGGTACGGGGTGAATGGATTTATGTGCAGATTATTAGTAAGAATGATGAAACAGGTGGGTAAGCTATTATTTCGCATTATTCTTCATGAAAAACAATATGCTACAAAGGTAATAGCCACTCCTTACTGTTGAGTAATAGCACTATTTTATTTAACAGCAGCCTTAACAAACGGGTTTATTAAGGCTCGGCTGACTCATTCATTTATCTGCTTTATGTAGCCATCATAAGAGAGATAGTGTGAACAGTTAGAACTGATATGAAGGCCATAGAATCAGTAATGCGAAACGTATGATCACAGCAAATACCAACAGAGCGATACCCAGGCGGTACCATTTGTATTCGGCTATGTTCATTGGGATACG
Organism: Vibrio sp. 10N.261.46.A3; assembly: GCF_041472995.1. Classification (NCBI taxonomy): domain Bacteria; kingdom Pseudomonadati; phylum Pseudomonadota; class Gammaproteobacteria; order Vibrionales; family Vibrionaceae; genus Vibrio; species Vibrio sp. 10N.261.46.A3. Next base: position 421 of record NZ_JBFRRH010000078.1, read on the forward strand.
CTTGTAGAACATCGTAATCACGCCTTTCCAATCGCTACTGCGTCTTCCATACTGCATCATGCTCGTCAAAACAAACAGTGCGCCAAGCACTAGCATTCCTTTTTCAGCCCAGAACAATCCAACTTCCATTTGTGTATTCCTTGATAAAACGGTGAGCAACTCAAATCATTCTAGTCACCTTTTAGCTCGGTTTCTGTAAGACCAAGGTCTAACTCGTTCCACGCTTAGATGAAGGTAACTAAGTGAACGCAATGAGCTCGGCGAATTAAACTGAACGACATGTTCATATCGAGTTCAGCTTACTCACCTATACTCATGTTTCCACTAACAGGAGAAACTCAATGAAATCACTGAAAAAGTCACTTTGTGTATTAACTGCTTCAGCTCTACTCGTTACCGCTCCTTTTGTGAGTGCTTCATCACCACAACAACCGCCACAGCCAGCAGTGAGCCCACTGCAAATGGTTATTGCTTCTTTAAACCTAAGTGAAGCACAACATGCGGAAGTCATCTCCCTTATTGAAGACTATCAATCTGATAGAACACAGATTGACATGGATAGTGCGATAGAACTCAAGAAAAAACAGATCAGCCTTGTGACTCAACCTGATTTCAATGAAGCTGAGATGGAAAAGGTCATTGATACGGTTCAAGCAACCGAGAAGTCGATGGTGATGCAAGAAATGCGTCTAAAGAACAACATCTATAACGTGTTAACTGAAGAACAAAAAGAGCAATTCAAAACGATGATGAAATCTGCGCTCTCTGGTGGCAAGTAGTTTGGTAGAGAGTAGTTTGGCAATAAGTCGTCTGGTAGAAAATAGCTGCCCCTAATCCTGATATTGATTCCCTCCCCCAAGAATCAAATGAGATAAACTAAAGCCACAGACATTGCTGTGGCTTTTTTGCGTTTCAATTTAGCTTAAGAGTAAGCTGAACAATCTAAGTCTGGTGTCTTGCTGCTCTTGTTTAGAACAACCATTAAATGAATCAGCAATAGAATACCTGTCACGCCTAAGCCAACACCGATTCCGCCCCAAATCCCTGCCAATTCAAATTTTGGCATCAAATACCAAGCTGCAGGTAGGCCAAATACCCAGTAACCGATGGCCGTCATCACGGTTGGCATAGAGACAATCTTCATGCCTCTTAGCAGGTTAATCGCCAGCAGTTGCCAAGCATCAACAATAAAGCACAACGCCACTACCCAGATAACAGAAGCTAATAGCGAAGTCATTGCACCCGTACCATCGTCTAACTTGAAGATAGAGGCGATCATCTCAGGCCATATGATAAACACAGCGGACAACGCCACACTCAACACTGACACCAATATGAAGCTTTGAATCGAGGTTCTTTTTATTCCTTCGTAGTTACCCGCGCCAAAATCACGACCAACCAAAATCGCCGCAGCTTGTGAGAAACCAAAATTGAAGTTCCAAGTAAAGCTTAAGCATTGCAGCAGAATTTGGTGCAGAGCTAGCGAAGCAATACTGATCGTGCCCGCCATTAAGGTGCCACCGTAAATCAAGCCATGTTCAAGTAATGCTGCTAATCCGATAGGTAAACCCATCATTAAAAGCGGGCTCATCAACTTGATTGAATACTCTTCTGTGTTTAACCAAGGGGCGAACTGCTTGAATTCGTCGCGCTTAAATACCCAAACCGTGTATCCGACCATCACGATAAATGCCGCGATAGCCGTACCAAGCCCTAAACCCGTTAAGCCCATGTCTAATTGGAAGGTTAAAAAGTAGCTCACTGGCACATTCAGAATTACGGTAATAATAGACATCACCAGAATTGAGCGCACGTTGCCAAACGCACTGGTTAAGCCACGAAGTACCAACAAGATAAGCGAAGGCAACATCACCCACTTCAAAGCATGGACATATTCCATGGCTAAAGTGATCACTTCTGGCGGCTGTTTGGCGGCTTCTAATACCAACGGAGCAAACCAGAAGCTGGCCATTAAGGTCACACTGAGCACGAATGCCAACATAGTTGCGCCTTTCACAGCCAATCTAATTTGCGTGTTACCAAACTCTGGGCGAGCTACGCGCTGACCATAAGCGATCGCAATCAAGTTCGCGACACAACCTACAGTGCTGCTCGCAATAATGAAGATAAAAAAGTAGATAGAGGCGCCTAAGCCACCAGCCGCAAGGGCTGACACACTGATACGCGACATCATCCAAACATCAGTAAGGACTAAAGCCATAGAGATCAGCTGTGAAATGATCAAAGGGAATGCAAGAGTGAGTATTTTTTTCATGAGCGCCTCAGGTAATTTCGCCCAAAATACGATCGATGGGGCTGGCGTTCAATTGATAAATTTGCGACTCTAACATTCCATAAACTCATGCGAACGAATTATGACCCCATATCCTAGCTTGCCATCCTCACATAATGGCTTAAAAGCGTTTGAAGCTGCTGCAAGGCTGATGAGCTTTACTCTGGCTGCCGAAGAGCTGCATGTGACACAAAGTGCGATCAGCCGACAGATTAAACAGCTTGAAGATGAGTTAAACGCATCACTGGTTATTCGTAAGCATCGAGCGATTGAATTAACGGTACAAGGTCATGATTTGTATGTCGCTTTGCGAGAAAGCTACGGCAATATTGAAGCTGTTATCGCCTCTTGGAGTGAGCCGAAGCAGAAGCGTATTGTGATCAAAGCGACCTTGAGTTTCGCGACGCGAGTATTGATCTCTAAAGTGCGAGAATTAAACGAGCGTTATCAAGATCATGAGATCGTCATTGTTCCTGTGATTGAGGAGGACGAATCAATCAATAGCAGCGAATATGACCTACTGATCTTCCACACGCGCTTCAAAAAACGCTATGACAAAGCACCAGACATCACCTTCTTGCGCGAAGAGTTTATGGCACCGGTTTGCTCGACTAGCTTAACTACCAAAGACACCGACCTTGATTCGATCTTAACCTTGCCAAGGCTGCATCCAACCTTAGATCATCACGACTGGAAAGTGTGGTTGGCCGATGTTGAATTCCCACCAAAGAAACCCGTCAGAAATACCAGTTTCTTGTCTTTAGATATGGCACTCAGTGCCTGTTTATCCGGTGAAGGCGTTACGGTTACGGATCTGTTGTTAGTTCAACAAGATCTCCAACGAGGCTTCTTGTACTGTCCTAAGAATGCAAAGATCCAACACAGTGCGTGGACTTACTTCATTCACCAGCGTAGTCACACGCCTATCATCAACGACCTTATTGAATGGCTTAGGGAAGAGACAACGAAAGAGATCGAGTTGCTGAAAGTACTGTCTCATCAGAATCATTGGTTTGGTGTTATTAGCGATCAACAGTAACGATAAGCCTTAAGTTTAGATACAAATAAGCCGCAGCAAATGCTGCGGCTTATGCTAACTACCCGTTATGTTTCACTTTGTTGAGCAAACATTAAAGCTTAAACATACGCGCACTGCGTGGCGGTAGATTGAAGGTATGGTAGCGAGAAGAAATGGTTTCTGTCGCGCTGCTTAATACGTCTTTGTATTGAACATTCCAATTAAATTCATGCTGGTAGGTATCAACCGTCACGCCACGCGTTTCACCACACTTATTAATACCAACCACACCCTCTTTGCCACGCTTAAACAGCAAAGTACATTGGTCACTCGAAATCATCGTCATCGATTTACCTTGCATCGCGTTATGGAAGCTCAACATATTCTTCATGTTCGAGCTATTCCAAACATTGCCCCAACGACCGTTATCCTTATCTTCAGAATCCGGTAGATCATCACTGTAGATCAACGGCGTACCGCCATCTTTGCCAAGGATGTAAGCGTAAGCAAGCTGCTCGTCTTGTGGATCCATAATTTGATAACGGAAGCCGTCATTGGTTGGAATGTCATGTGTGATCGCAAAAGTAATCGAACGGTTGTCATCGAGAGCTTGGCCGTACGCTTTTGGATCATGCAACTGATTCAAACCACCGCCCATTGAGAATGCAGCTCGAATCGACGCAAACAGTGGGAAGTCATACGCGGAGTGATTGGTGTTGTTTAAGTATGGCGCTAAGAACGACTCATAGCCGCTGTTCCCTGCCCCGCCACTGGTGATCACTTCACCAAACACATGCATGTTCGCTGTAATTTCAGGCGTGAATACCTGATCGATTTGATACTGGCTCATATGCTTCACCGCATCAATTCGGAAACCTTTGATACCCATATCTTTTAGTGCTTTCAGATATAAACGCTGTTGTGAAACCACCCAGTTATTTGGATCAAGATCAGGCAAACCTACATCGCCATCAGCCCCGCACAAACGCCAATATTGAACATGACCAGGATCGTTCCAGTCTGAAATACAGCCCGCGGCATGGAAGTCATTAGCGGAGACAAAACCTTGCGCCAAATTGCCAAACAGAGTCTGGTCAGCATAGTAGCTTGAACGGCTCGCATAATCGTTTAGCACTTCTGTGCCTGGGTAATCCAAGTCACTTCGCTTCCAGCTTTCATTCGCCATATGGTTGAGCACCACATCGGCATACACATCAACCCCCACACCTTTGAGTGCAGCAATCATTGCGGCCAAATCTTGTTTATTGCCCAAAGGAGAGTCAATGGTTCGAAGGTCTTGAGGCTGGTAACGCGCCCACCATTGGCTGCCGCTCGATTTCATTGCCGGAGCAACCAGTACTTTTTTATAACCGGCTTGTGCAATTTGATCGGCGTTGGCTGTCACATCTGAATATTTCCAGTTGAAAGCATGCAAAATGGTGTCGGCGTAAGTGGCTGAACTAAAAGAGCAAAGCGCGAGCGTGGATATGAGTAGGGTATTGATTGGTTTCATAGAACATATCTCTTATTATAAATTCACGAGAATGATATGACTAAGAGCGACAATTAAAACGACCGATAAATCAGAGTTGAATTAGCGTCACCTTCTGTTGATGTTGATTTTATAAAATTGAGTTATGGCCGATCTTATGTGAGATAAAAACGAATCGAACTGAAATGAGAATTAATTGAATCAAGTTGACCAGAACAGGACAAAGACTTTGGTCGGCTCTTCTAAACTAAGTTATGATTCCTGTTCCCTCAACCGATTGATATTTTTATGCCTTCTTACTCTTTTTCAATGATCCCTGTTGGGGTTCGATTCATGATCCTCTCTGCTTTTGGATTCGCACTGATGTCAGCGTGTGTGAAATACATCAGCAACTACGGCATACCTGTATTCGAAATTGTTGCAGCAAGGGCTTTGGTGTCATTGACCATCAGTTATATCGACGTTAAGCGAAAAGGCATTTCGATCTGGGGAAATAACAAACCTCTGTTGTTTGTTCGAGGCGCAGTTGGCACAGCAGCCTTGATGTGTGTTTACTACGCTGTGACCACTTTGCCATTGGCAGAAGCGACCATTCTACAATACGTTCACCCTGTATTTACCGCCCTACTTGGCGTGCTATTTCTGAAAGAACGCGTCCAAAAATCGACCATGATCTGTATTGCGTTCTGCCTAGCGGGATTATTAGTGATGGTTCAGCCAAGCATGAACAGTGGCGCGAGCAGCGAACTGCCGTTATTTAGCATTATGGTGGCGTTATGTGGCGCATTTGGTAGCTCAATTGCTTATGTGATTGTGAGAAAGCTTAGCCAAACGGAAGATAGCTCAGTCATCATCTTCTACTTCCCATTGGTTGCGCTACCAATCTCAACAGCTCTTATCTGGAACGACTTTGTATGGCCTAGCCTATTCCTAACCATGATGCTTGTGCTCGTCGGGATTTTCACACAAATAGGACAATACGGTTTAACCAAAGCAATGCAAACCCAGGCAGCAGGTAAAGCTTCAGCTTACTCATACGTGCAGATCGTCTTCTCAGCGCTATTAGGAGTGTGGATCTTCAATGAGATTCCATCGGTTTGGACTTACCTAGGTGGTGGTCTAATCGTGACTGGCGCGCTGATTAATGTGTTTGGCAAACAACTATTGGTGCCATTTAAAGCTAAGTAAATACCAGCTAAAAGAGCTCAACATCAGTTAGCCAATAGCGGTTAAATAGATCGAAAAAGGGCATTGCGGATTATTCCACAATGCCCTTTTCTATAAATGTTCTCTAACGGGTTTTCATGCCGCTAACCAACTTTAATAAAACGGCGTATTACGTAACTAACTTGTGGCATTTCGTAACTTGGGATCATCACTCAAATACTCAACAAACTCGATTTCAAAGCCCACCGGATCCACAAAATAGACGTTTTTTCGATAAGGTTCTTCGGCGCCGGGTTTGGCAATTGGGAAGCCCGCATCAACAAGCCGCTTGGTTACACTTTCGATATTGTTGGTCACATAAGCGAAGTGTGCGAGACCAACAGAATGCCCAGCCAAATCTCTATTTTCACCTTCGCCGTGATCGCTCAACGCTATGTATTGGTACTCGTCACCAAAATGCAGCCAGTTACGAGGCTTACCTGACCACTCCCCTTTTCCCTCATCACGGACATACCAATGAGGGAACGCCGCTTTATAGAAAACCAGCATTTCTGGGATGTCTTTTACCACTAAATTCACATGTTCAAGTTGGATCATTCTTCTCTCCTTAAAGTATTCTCGTAAGCAACGTTGTACATCCTAATACCTCAAGTTAAGTTGAGGTAAAGCACTAATTTGCATTTATTTCGAGAAGGTCTTTAGAGCCCAAATTGTCGTATTTGCAGCGATACAAGCTTTAAGTTTAGACGACCTATTCCAATGTGACTTAACTCAGCCTCAGAACTCAGCAAACCTAAGGTTTATCACTGAGATTAGACGATCCAACACCTGCTTCTTGCTCAATATATACACATTAATATCCTCTTAATGACTGATACATCAAGTTACAATTCGATTTCATATTAGCCAACAACACTGATCTGGGTTAATAAACGAGTTTCACAATAACCTTATTTTTATTGGGGTCAGATAATTAATAAAAAGGAAGTTAAAGTGAAAAAATTATTAGCACTTGGTATCGCAGCGGTAATCTCGGCTCCAGCAGTAGCCGACCACAGCACAATCAATGGTATGGATTTTGGTCCACTCGCAAAGTTAGTCGGCACATGGAAATCAGTCGAAACTGGCGGCGTTGATATTTCTCCAGGCCAAGAAGGCACAGAAGTGGGCAAAGGTGGCCCCGCGGTCACACCATTTTATGAAGTGATGACGTTTGAGGTTGCGGCAGATGCAACCAATGCCAGCGATCAATATCTGGTTGCTCTGTACTACAAGCAAGAAGTATTCAGAAAGGCCGATGACTCTAAATTCCACGATCAACGTGGCTACTTCATCTACGATCAAAAAAATCAGGTCGTCTACAACTCTTACTGTGTACCACGCACCACATGTGTCACCGCAGAAGGCCCTGCTGGCGATACAATGACGTTAGTTGCGTCTAAACGTGGCATCGCTGAGTCTGAATACATGACGGACAACGCAACCACCACGGGCTTCACGATGAACATTAGCATTTCAGACGATACGCTGACGTACTCTCAAACAACAGGCTTAGAGATCTACGACAGCGCATTTGCTCATACAGATTCAAGCACTCTAGTTAAAGTGAAGTAAAACTAAAAAACGCCTTTCGCAGCTCTGTGAAAGGCGTTGTTGATTGAGTCAATCTCTAGAAAATGACAATCAGTATATTCTCCTAAATCGCGACACACATTGGTGTGTTTGAAATAGGGTCTCGAAACACGCTCGCTTTGAGATCAAATACGTTACTGAGCATCGTTTCGGTCATCACCTCATCAGGCGATCCCTCTGCGATTAAGCACCCTTTTTCCAAAACCACTAGATGGTCGCAATAACGACTGGCTTGGTTCAGGTCATGCAACACAACAACCACCGTTTTTCCTTTGGCATTCATCTGTTGCATCAGGTTCATTAATTCCACCTGGTGAGACATATCAAGGTATGTGGTCGGTTCATCCAACATCACTACGTCGGTATCTTGTGCAATTACCATCGCAATCCATGCTCTTTGACGTTGGCCACCAGACAGTGACTCGACAGGCTTATCAGCAAACTCAAGCACACCTGTATCTCGCATTGCTTGCTCGACAATCCTTTGGTCGTCCTGCCCTAACCTTCCCCAATGAGAGACATAAGGCGAACGGCCATATTCGACTAATTTTCTGACCGTGATCCCTTCTGGGCTGACCAAGATTTGCGGAAGAAGTGACACCGAGCGAGCGAGTGCTTTATCGCCGAAGCTTGATAGCGGTTTGTCTTCAAACAACACCTCTCCAGCCACTGGCTTGTTAATTCTGACTAACGTCTTTAATAAGGTGGATTTACCGCACCCGTTAGGTCCTATCAATGCGGTGATTTTTCCCTTAGGGATAGAAACAGACAGGTTCGGTATGATCGTTTGTTTACCGTACGCGACGGAAAGATTCTGCGTTTTAAGCATGGTTACCAACCTCGATAACGATAGAGAAGAAAGATGAAATATGGCGCGCCAATCACAGACGTGAGAACGCCTGCTGGCAATTCAATAGGTGGTTGTAGACCTCTGGCCAACCCATCAGCGCCTGTAACCAGAATTGCCCCTACCAGTGCAGATGCTGGGATTAACAATTTATGATTATGCCCAAACAACAAGCGTGCTAAGTGAGGTGCCAATAAACCCACAAAACTGATCGTTCCAGCAACAGAAACGCTAACACTGGCAAGCAATACAGCGGCCAATAAAGCGAGAGCTTGAATCTGTTTTGGCTTAGTGCCCAATGTGGTTGCACTTTCCTCACCAAGCCCCATCACATCTAATCGCCACGCCAACCACAATGCCATGGGTAACAACAAGAGCAGTGCACTCCAAATAAACGGGACTTGCTGCCAATTTCTGCCCCAAAGACTGCCTGTTAGCCACACCATGGCCGTGTTGATCTCTATCGGGTTGGTGACCAACAAGAAGTCGATACAACTGGCCAGAAACGCACTCACCGCAATACCAATCAGCGCCAATTTGGCGGGTGTTGGCCTTGACCACCAGGCCAATGCAGCAATCAGTCCAGCAGCTAATACCCCACCCAACATCGCCACCACAGGAAGCACACTGACCGTTGTATTAGGAAACCAGACTAAACTCGCTGTCGCAGCAAGTCCTGCCCCAGCGCTAATACCCATAAGATCAGGCGATGCTAACGGATTACGTATCACGCCTTGCACTAATACCCCTGAAAGCCCTAACCCTGCGCCCACGCTTATCGCAAGCAACATACGTGGTAGCCGATACTGATGGATAACAAAGTCGTCACTGGAAAACGCGACCAAATGTTCGATGACTTGAGAAACAGAAAGCGAAGCTGCACCGACAAACAAACCTGCGGATGCCACTAATATGAGAATCCCAGATAACAAAACTATCTTAGTTTGATGATGCATTAAGATCTCCTCGTCGCAATCAAAATAAAACAAGGTGTCCCGAGCAAAGCAGTAATAACGCCAACGGGTGTTTCAGTCGGGAAAGCAATCGCTCGAGACAGCGCATCTGACCAAGACACTAATGCTGCGCCTGCCAATGCTGAAATGGGAATCAGTAAATGGTAATTGTGCCCAATCATAGGTCTAACCAAATGAGGCACTAACAATCCAACAAAGCCAATAGGCCCTGCGATAGCGACGCTTGCTCCGGCAAGCAACACGATCGTCAGTCCACTCACGAAGCGAGTAAACCGGATGTTACTGCCCAGACCCACAGCAACTTCTTCGCCAAGTGCCAACAAGTTGAGGTTGCGAGCAAGGCTCATTGCTAACACCAAACCAATCACTACAGGCGGCCAAAGCTGTTGCCATTGCCCATCATCCACACTAGACAGTGAGCCAGTAAGCCAATGCAAGACGCTATAAGCCATATCGTCAGCAAGAATCAGCGCCGCTCGTGTCAGCCCGAGCAATAACGCCGTAATGGCGATACCCGCGAGAACCAAACGTAACGGATGAGAACGTGCAGAGAAAAAACCGCCTAGAAGCATCACAGCACCGCCGCTCAGCAATGCACCAAGAACCGCGTTAAGGATTGGGTTTAGCTCACTGATCACGGGTATACCTATCGCAGCTAACGCCATAAAACAGGTTGCGCCAGCATTAATACCAAGAATCGACGGAGACGCGAGTGGATTACGCGTTAATCCCTGCATCAATAACCCAGCGACGGCCAAACTCGCACCAATCAATAGCCCCGCATAAGCTCTTGGTGCTCTTAATGTCGCCAATATTTGATGAGTCATGTTGCTTTCATCAAACGCAAACCAGTAGTCAATCAAGTCACTCAATGTCAATGAGAAATTAGACCACCCGGTCATAGAGGCCGCGTAACCAAACAGTGCCAAACACGACACGAATGCCATAAATAACGTGACTCGCCACGACAGTATTGGCCAGGATCGCTTACTTTTAGAGAACGACATCGTACTCATGATGGATCCAAGATCTGCTCAAGATTTTTCGCCATTTGTTCTGCCGCTAACATGCCTCGATTCAATGACCAAAGTGCTGGTGACACTTCTACAACTTGCTGTTTTTTTGCAGAGGTTAGTACATTGAATAGCGGATTTTCCTGCCAATCATCAACAATATTTGGATGAGAATAAGCGCCAAGGAGTAACCAATCCGGGTTGGTTTTCAACAACAACTCAAAGCTGGTTGGCAAATATGCTTTCTCTGTTGGTTTCACAATAGGGCTCGCAATGCCTAATGTCGTGAGCACGCCTCCTGCGTAAGATGCAGGGCTATGTAACCACATACCTTTATCCGACACGACAGCGAATTGGACGGTTTGTTTGAGCGAGAAATGACTTTTGAATTCAGCCATGGCGTGTTGATGTTGTTGGATGCGTTGTTCCATTGACGATTGCTTGTCGAGAGCGATGCCAATCTTGAGCGCAGACTCCAAATTCTCTTGATACGTCTCGCCGCGGCTTTTCAGAAGCAGCGTTGGTGCGATGCGTTGTAGATCTTGATAGACAGTACGATGACGTTCTGCATCTGCAATGATCAGGTCAGGCTTTAATACCGCAATGGCTTCTAGGCTAGGCTGAGAACGCATGCCAACCGATTCCCATGGTTGAACCAATTCACGTACCGCCGGAATCACTCGCGAAGCATCATTGTCATCAGCAACACCAACGGGAGAAACACCCACCGCAGCTAACGCATCTACAAATGAGAACTCCAAGACCACAATACGTTGCGGGGTAGTCGCTATTTCAAACTGACCTTGCTCATCTTGTATGAGCCTCGTTTGTGCTGAACTGGAGAATGAGAACAAGCTTAAAACCAGCAAAGCTAAGGTTATCGCTATCTTGCTGAATAAAAACGGCTTATTGAGTGACAGCAGTCCGTTCGACAGCAGCAATGGATTCGAAAACAAAAGGCGAGAGCTGTTTTCCATATTTAATTTTCCTTAAACGCTAGAACCGTGAAAGCCGCCAAGAGTATTGGCGACTTTTATTCGTTATTACTTTCAATAAATTACGTATTAGAACTGATAATTCAGGTCCAAAGTGTAAGAACGTCCTGGGGCTGGATAACGACCAACGGGGCTGGTATCAATACCGCGGAAGTAATAGTCCTCATCAAACAAGTTGTTCACCGCAAGGTTCATGCGCAGCTTACTGTTTTCATCCTTGTACAAATCCGAACCTAGGTTAAAGTTCCAGACCATGTAGGCAGGCACTTTACCTGTCGCGCCCGTTGCATCTTCGGCACTTGTATTCGCATTGTCAGAATAAGATTCGCTAAAGTAGTAACCAGATAAAGTAGTATCTACCTTGCTAAAGGCGTAAGTCGCATCCCAGCTAAATTGATGTTTAGACGTATAAGGAAGTTGATTACCTTTGTTTGCACCCTCTTCCTCTAACGTTGCATCTAAGTAGTTATAACCAGCGCCAAGGCTCAAAGCTTGCATCGCTTGAGGAATATAACGACCAGAGAGCTCAACACCTTGGTGAAGGGTTTTACCAATGTTATCGAAAGTTTGGGTAGCACTTTGCCATTGCAGCTGATCTTCAAAATCAATGCGGTAAAGTGCGATGTTAAAGCTGGTTGAATCTTGGTTGTAGCGTGCACCCAACTCGTAGTTCCACGCTAGTTCACTGCCCTCTTCACCTTTGCCTCGGATGTAAGCGATTTGTGGTGCACGCAAAGATTTCTGTGCATTGGTGTAACCCACCCATTGCTCTGTCAGATGGTATGCTACGGTTAAGCCCGGCAGCCATTCCGTCACTTTGTTGTCTGTGCTCTGTGCTGTACCCAGATCATCAAACGTCATATCAATCGATTCGTAACGAATACCCGGCGTGACTTTCAGTACGTCATTAAACAGGCCGATTTCATTGCTGATGTAACCTGCAAAAGCGTCAGTATCTAAGTGCCAATCACGTGGGGTTGTTGTAGCACCACCAGCAATTGGCGTTTGGGTCAGCTTGTAATCGATGTCTTCGTTGACGTAGCGTGCCCCAACAATCACGTTTTGCGTTACGGTATTTCCGTCAAAGTACATCGCGAGTTTAGGTTCAACACCATAAACAGCAAATTCACGTGGTGACGTACGAATATCGGTTGACGGTAATGCCGGGTCCGCCCAGTGACCACCAGCGCTGTTAAAGCCCCATTGGAAGAAACGCTCAGAACGGTGGCCAAAGGTTAGTATTTCTAATTCGGCGCTATCTGCAAGACTCAAGTCATGCAGGTACTTCAGGCTCCAACGCGTTGAAGTGCCTTGATATTCATCGTATGGGCGCTTCGACTGAGTACGATCTTTTTCGTAATCATCTGGCGATAAAGCTCCGGGCATTTGGGTGTCGGCATCATAACGTTGAACGAAAGCTTGTAGCTCTTGAGTATCACTCAGTAACCATTGCAATTTGGCTTGGAAGTTTTTGACATCTGTGTCGGAGTGTTCACGGAAGCTTTCGCCTTTTAAGAAGTTACCCTCTACTTGAAGTGCCAGCGTATCGGTTAACCAGCCCCCCGTGCGCAGGTAAAAGTCGTTGAGCGGCGTATCGCCATCCTCGAATACTGTTAAGCGATTACTGATTTCCGTTTGCCACTCGTGTGGAATAGGCTTAGTCACCAAGTTAATCACACCACCCACGTTGTTTGGCCCATACTGCACAGCAGCGCCACCACGCACGATATCAATTCGGTCAAGCATCGACAGAGTCGCAGGGAAAATTGATTGTCCTGTGTGACCATACGGTGCCAATGTTAGAGGAACACCATCCATGAGGAATTGAGCGTGGCCACTGCGACTCGCTTTCAAACCACGTACTGAGATGTTAGGCAAAACACCGGTGCCCGTTTCGTCTTGAACCTTAATGCCCGGCACGCTTTGAAATGCCGAATCAATCGAGAGTGCTGCGGTCTTTTTAATTTGATCATTAGTCAGGACAGTACGAGCTCCTGGATATTCTTTCACATCCGCAAGCTCTGAATTACCGATCAAACTGCCCGTCACGACAACCGTTTCCATTGTTGTCGTTTGAGGATCAGACGCGGCAAATGCGCCCATGGAAGTCACTGAAGCGATGGCCATCGCAAGGGCACTTAGACGCAACTTTTGATGTGATTGAGTACAGGGTTTACCATCCAAATTCTGGTAAGGCATGAAAATCTCCTAAATAGGCAAGTTAGGATCAAGGCCGTATTTACGATTCGGCGCTTTGGTCCTATGGGCTAAACGGCCTCAAAATGAAGCCAACTGTTCACTCATTTGTAGTGAACAAATCAATCGTCTTTAGAGTAGAAAGAGCTTTTAGAAATGAACTAACTCTTAAAACTGAACTAGGTTTTAAAACTGATAGCCGTAGCTGAGCATGAATTCGGCTGGCGCTCCGTAACCGATCTGGTTAGTACCAGAAGTGCCATTGGTTGCACCCAGAATGTATTTCTCATTAAGCACGTTGTAAGCATTCGCTTGAACTTTGTGACGACCCGTGGTGTACGCTGCCATCAAGTCAACCGTGGTGTAGTCACCCAGAGCTACCGCTTCATCATTACCCGCGTAACGGTCGCCTACGTATTTCACGCCACCACCTAAACGCCAGTTGTCATCTAACTGATAAGTGCTCCAAAGAGAGAACAGATGATCAGACACATCGTTTGGCTTTTTGCCTGTCTCTTTGTTTTCTGCATCGAGGTAGCTATAGCCCACCGAAATGTCCCACTGCTCGGTAAACTGACCGCGAGCTTCTAGCTCAATACCTTGGTGACGAGCTTCGATCTTGTTAACAACGTCTCCGTCTATATTGGTTTCAGGTTGTTCTTGATCGATTTGGAAGACCGCGGCATTCAGCATCAAAGCGTTATCTAATAGGTAAGCTTTTGCGCCAATTTCTTTTAGATCGGTATGGAAGAATTCTGCTAATTTAGGGTTGATGTAGATACCTGAGTAAGGCAATTGCCATGAACGAGCTAAGCTTGCGTACACTGACATATCGTTGTTGATTCGGTAGACCAAACCACCGCGGTAGCTCACTTTGTCATCGTCTAGGTTCTCTTTTTCTGAGCCCGCTTTTTGCTGTTCAAGCTCCATCGAGTCGTAACGCACATTGCCGATCACTGAAAGATCACCAAAGGTGTAAACGTCTTGAATGTAGACACCTTTCGTCGTTGTCGTGTTATCACGGAAAGGTTTGAAGCCCGGATCAGGTGTTGGACCTGCGACAGGGTTATAGATGTCTTTCGAAGGTAAGGTTTTATCGCTTGCGAGCGTTAAGTCGATATTGATCTGATTGTAATCGGCACCGATCATCATTTGGTTCGAATCGGTCTCCCAAACCAACTCCGATTGAAGAGTGGTCGTGGTGCGAGGATCGTAACCGAAGTTATTTACCGTCTGAGATACTTCATTCCCAGTTACCGTTCCTTGGCGTGTACCCTTTTGCTCAAGCTCGATATGGTTGTATGCTGCGCGGTTTGTCCATGCCCATTCACTATTCAAAAGCCATTCATAATTAACGCCAACACGAATGCTGTCTGACTCTTGATAGTCATTCGTGCCACCGTAAAATGTGCTTTCAGAGACATCGACAGGCTTACCATTCTTTGATGGAACACCACGATATGGCACCAACTCCTGGTGAGCATATTCGACATCGAGATCAATCGTGTGACCATCCGCTGGTAATACACGAATGGTGGGTGCGATAAAGAAGCCATTCGAGTCGATGTGGTCTACATAGGAATCCGATTGTCGACTTTCCACGTTGATACGACCGCTGACTTTGTCACTCAACGCCATCGAACTGTCAACCTGACCAACAAACAGATTGTTGCTGCCAACACTGCCATTAACGTGAGTGAAGTTATCTCCGTTAGCACGCTTGGTGACCAAGTTGATGATACCGCCTGCTGAACCTCGGCCATAAAGTGCGCCCGCAGGGCCTTTTACCACTTCGACACGTTCGATATTCGCTAGGCTTCGGTACGATTGAAGCGTTCCGTCATCACGCATGCCGTCACGGTACATGTCGTTAAGAGCATCAAAACCACGAATCACAAATTGGTCTCGGCTCCCCTCACCCAGGGTATTGTTAACTCCGGCAACACCATCAAGAGCATCCACCAAACGTACAGCACCGCGGTCTTGCATTTCCGTCTTTGTGACCACTGATACTGCCTGCGGTACATCCAACCATTCAACATCCGTTTTGGTACCCGACTGCGGCATATGCTCCGCGTAACCTTCGTACTGGTGACCAATAACTTGCAGAGTTTCGTCTACCGCGACGTCTTCTGCTGCCATTACATTTGACATAGTGGTCATTGCGGTTAATGCGCCTCCAATTGCCAAAGCGAGCGGGGACAAGGCCAATCTAATGTTCATTTTCTAATTCCGTTTTAGTTTATAAAATCACAACAGTGCGAATGAAAACAAATATCATTTGTGTTTGCAATATAAATTTTATGATCTATATTTGTTTCCCTTATGCAACAAGCGTAGTGATAAAATAATCAATAAAAACAAAGCTATAATAAAACACTCTTTCCTTAAACCTTGAAAGAGACCGCTTGGAAGTCATGTGTGAGTAGGTAGCAACAACGTTAGAAAATTAGGAAAAGCCCATGAAATCTACGATTATTATCGTGAGTCATGTCGTGAATGACGCAGTCACTCATGGCTTCGTGCCGACAGCAAAAGCGATGGGTCACCACGTCGTTTTAGTCACAGACCAAAAGCTCAACCACTTAAAACTGGCGAATGAAGATGACCGCTTCAATCCAGATGAAATTCTAGAGTGCGATGTGTTCAACCCTCTTGAACTCATCGAAATCATCACAGAGCAAGATCTAGAGCCTCATGCTGTGTTCAGCAACAGCGACCACCTACAAACCTCAACCGCAATCTGTGCACAGTTCTTTGGCCTACCAGCTAAAGATTGGAATGTGACGCTCAAGGCGAAAAACAAATACTTAACTCGTCAGGTTCTCAACGAAAAATCGTTACCTAATACTCAGAGTGTTTTGTTAAGTCGAGAGAGCGCTCCTGTATTCGATTTCGATTTTCCTGTCGTTGCGAAGCCCAAGGAGGGCGTGGCTAGTTTAGACGTGCAGCGCTGCGATTCTGCGGCTGAGCTGGATAACTATTGCGATACGTTTTGGCAAAAGCACCCTACGACTCCCATTTTAGTTGAGGCTTTTTTACTAGGTCCGCTTATCACTGTCGAAACCATTGGCGACGGGGAAAATTTAGTCGCACTTGGTGGGTTTGATGTAGAACTCTCTGCGCCACCTTACTTCATCGAAACCGCTGCGAGTTGGAATGGTATTAACAGCGTTCACTACCGAGAAGAATGTATACGTCAGCTTCAAACATTTGGGGTGGGGTTTGGTGTCTGTCATAGCGAATTCATCATCACAGATTCGGGGCCGGTACTGGTCGAGATCAACTATCGAAGTATTGGTGATGGACGAGAATTTTTGCTTGATAACCTCTGTGGCGGGAATTGGTTCCATACCATCTTAAATCTTCACTTGGGTCACAAACTTGATCCTACATTTCGTATTGATGGCAGTGCCCATGTGCACTATGTAGTGGCGCAACAAAGCGGTTTGATTGAAGGATCATCAACCTCTTTCATTCACCAGGAGGGCGATATTGTCACTCAGCAGCAAGTGCTTAAAAAGGTTGGTGAGACGTTCCAACAAAGTTTCTCCAACAAGGATTACTTAGCGAGAATTTCGGTCGTTTCTCCTTCTGGTCAAACACTAGAACTCGCGCTACAACAGGCAATCTCTCGCTTCAACCTAACAGCAACAAACGAGGTAACAGCATGAATGAAAGCGCGTTATACCTCACTCAACGCTTAGTCGATACGTGCTTGCGTGAAGATTTGTTTGGATTAGTTTCTCAAAGCCGATTTGAGTCTAAACTCCCGAGTGTGCTCAAACTATCTTCTTATCCTCGTAATCAAATTTGGGCTATTTTTGCGGGTTCAGACTTTACACTCTATTTACCCGTTGCTCCGAGCTATTACATGCAGCGTTGGGTATACGGCCAACCGGATGGATCGAAAGGTGATGGTTGGCTCATCGAGAGAAATGGTGTCGTTGAAACCCAGCAGCACTATCAAGATTGGATCGAACTACTGAAAGCAAGTGCTCACGAAAGTTCGCATTCCTTATTAGATGGTTATTTGCAAGAACTCGAATGTGCAGAAAAACACAAAGGATTGTGTGATAACGCCTTCAACCAGCACTCGGAAGCACTCATGCTGCCGATTTCTCAACTAGAACGTTGGGAGCAAAAGCTATTACGTGCCGATCAAATCGCATCCTATCTTGACCACCCCTACTATCCGACAGCACGTGCTAAGTTCGGTTTAAGCGATCACGACCTAGAGCAATTCGCGCCAGAATTTGCACAAAGCTTTGAACTTGGTTGGCTCGCAATCGAAAAGTCACTCGTTACATTGACCAGTCCACAACCAGAATGTTGGCCAACGATGGAGCAAGTGGGTCTGCCCGCCGACTTTGCTCTTAGCCATGAGTTATTCCCCGCACATCCATTAACACTAAGGAGTCTTGATGAACTTCCTGACGGTGTTATTGAAGCTCCGGTTGCATGCCTTGAGGTGACTCCAACTTTATCAGTGCGCACTGTGGTCGTGAATCAAGCACCACAGATCCACATCAAGGTACCGCTGATCATGCGATCTTTAGGTACTAAAAACATTCGCCTAATCAAACCCTCCACACTCTATGATGGGCATTGGTTTGAACGTTTATTGACACACTTAGAGCAAACAGATCAAGACTTACACGGCACGCTTTACCATTGTAATGAGAAACATGGCGGCCATGTTGGAGACGATAAAACCTTTGCTTACATTGTACGTGAATACCCGCAGAGCTACTTCCAAGACAAAGCACTGGTGCCTGTGGCTGCCCTTGCCAGTCCAATGCCTGATGGACGTTTGTTCTTGGAACACCTCGCCGAACAGTATTATCAACAAGGTACGCTGACTTGGTTTAAAGATTACGTTGATCTGTTATGCAAAGTGCACCTTACATTGTGGATTCGTTACGGTATCGCTTTGGAGTCTAACCAACAAAACGCCATCATCGCATTCGATGAGCAAGGCAAGATGACTTTAGCCATGAAAGACAACGATGCAGCGCGTATTTGGCCAGAGCGTTTCCAAACGTTTGAACAACAATCACCCGTAAAATGCGAACACCTTTTAGATCAACGTATCACAGTAGACAGCGAGCTCGCTCTTGGTCAGATGTTTACCACCATTACTTTGCAGTTAGACATTGCCGCGATTGTGGAAGCAATGGCGACGAAAGGAATCGCAACGTCAGCTTATCTGTATGAAATGGTTGTCAATAGCCTTTCCCAACAGCTTAGCCAGTTGGACAAACAGGGACACAACACCAAGCTCGCAAACGAGATGTTATTTGAGTCACCCAATCTATACGCTAAGTATCTTTTGAGCTCGGGTAGTTTATTGTCTAAAGAGGCATCTGGCGCCAGCGATATCAATAAGTTCTATGGCTTGTCAGCACCGAACTTTTTATTGCTAGCCAGCGAAGAAGCACAACACGCTTACCTTGAAAACATCAAGCAGAGCGTGAGTTAGCCCATTATGACCAAACTCATCTATTGCGTGCTTTTAAGCCACTTTATCGCCGCGTTTGCAGCCTTGGGAATGCCGTTGTTTTTGCCAATGGTATTGCCAACACTGGATGCAAACATTACTTCGGACTGGGCGGGGGTACTGTTCATTTTACCCACCTTTTGCACGGCCGTTGCGGCACGCTTTTGGGGGCAGTTTGCTGATAAATATGGCAGACGTCACTCTCTATTACGTGCTCAACTCGGGCTTGCAGCAGGCTTCGCGCTGTGCGGCTTAGCCGATAATCTCTCAATGTTTGTGTTTGGTCTCATCGTTCAAGGAACCTTTGGTGGCACCATGGCCGCCTCAAACAGCTACTTATCCAGCCAAATTAACGATGCGAAAACACTCGGTAAGTCACTTAATAAAACTCAGCTTTCTGCCCGTCTGGCGCTAATTATTGCTCCGATAGGGCTTGGCTGGAGCTTATCAGAAACAAACCCGCTGAACGCGTATCTGTGGTTGTCCGCTTTGCCGCTATTCGCGCTATTGATCACCTTAACATTACCCATCGATGACTTAGCGAAATCTAAGGGGATTGTAAAAGAACAGGTATCGAATAAAGCTCAATGCAGCCAAGCCAATTCGTTAAATACTCTTTATTGGGTGTTTGGCGCGCAATTCAGTTTTGCTTTCACCATGGTCGTCACGTTCCCCTATTTCTCGCCTTATGTGCAGCAATATGGCGTGACGAATCAAGCGTGGGTTGGTTTTTTGTATGCCCTCCCACATGGTGTTTATCTGCTCTTTGCAGGGAAAGTTCATCTGTTCTCTGAATGGGTTGACCGCCACCAGCTTGAACGCAATCAAGCGCAGCGTACTTTATGGCTGGGCTTTGGTTTGCTTTCACTCAGTGCCGCAATGCATCTCACTCCTTATCAAGAAGTGTTGATTATTGCTCGCATCGTTTTCGGACTTGGCATGGTTTGCTGTTATCACGGCTTGCATCAAGCGTTAGCAAACCAAATTGATCGACGACAAAGCGGCAAAATATTTTCGCGCTTTGACGCTATGTCTAAATGGGGTGGCGTTGCGGCTGGGTTGAGCGCGTCTTTCATATTAAGCCTGGGCTGGCTTGAGGTTCCTTTCATACTTTCTATGTTGGTCAGTGGCATTGCTGCTATCGCGCTGATCATCCATTCAAAATTTGGACATCAACATGTTACAGAATCAATTATCTCCAAGTGAATATTCCGCTGAAGACCAAGTTCTTCAAAATCGTAAAAAAGTACTGCTAAACCGAGAAAAAGCCCAACTCAATACCATCATGGGCGTGGTGAACTGTTACTTACGTGAATACGCGATACCCAATGAGCAGGTTGATTGGCGCTACAGTTCAGCCTCTCTGCCTCAAACTTTGAAAAGAAACTACAACGCTCACCAGCGCGTGGCCATTCACCTACCTCACCAAAGTCAGCCTCAGAAAAATGGCTTGATGGTTTTACCTGTTGAATACACCAGCAAACTGGGAAAAGTGAAGCTCTACGATACACCTTGGGTCAAAATGCCCGGCACAGCTTGGTGTAAACTGGACGCAACGCAAACCCTGACGCTTCTACTCAGTTATCTAAAACAAGTGCTGACGATTCCATTCAATCACGAATTGATCGAGCAAATGGAAAATAGTTTGTTGATCACCGAGCAGTTCCTAAACTCAGACGGCTCACCGCAGCATCACAATGCGTTTATCGCATCAGAGCAATCGTTACTTTGGGGACATACTTTTCACCCAACGCCAAAGAGTCGGTCAGGTGTCAGTATCGATGATCTGCTAGCGTGTTCCCCTGAGGTTGGAGCGAAAGTTCCGCTGTATTGGTTTAAGGTGGATTCTGCGTTGCTCGACGTCTTGAGTTCAGATAACCGAACCTCACCAACTACCATGCTTGAACAACTTGCACCTGACGAGGACAGTTCAGCAACTACCATGCTTTACCCTTGCCACCCTTGGGAAAGTTACACACTTTTGCAAAACCCAGTGGTCAAAATGGCCATTGAACAAGGCAAAATCATCCCACTGGGATTAGGTGGAGAAAAACTCTTACCCACCTCATCCGTGCGCACTCTGTATCACCCAGATATGGATTGGTTTGCTAAGTTCTCTATCAATGTACGTTTAACCAACTGTGTACGTAAGAACGCATGGTATGAGCTCGATAGTGCCGTTCAATTAACCTCGATTTTGCACCCAATTAAAGAAAGCGAACAGTTACGTAACCCTGTATTCAAGGTAATGACAGAGCCTTACGCCACCACATTGAATCTAGAATCTGTGGCTGAACAAGAGCATGCGGATGTTATAAAGGCTCGAGAGTCATTTGGTATTTTATATCGAGAGAATTTCACTTTAAGCGAAACCGATATTTTGCAGCCAACGTTAGCGGGTGCGCTCTTTGCTTACGACACAGACGGGAACAGTTGCATCGCCACTCAACTCAAACAAAAAGCGCAAACAACACAATCCCAATATCAAAGTGTCGCCACGCTGTGGTTTGAGCGCTATCTGCATTGTTTGATTCCGGGCGTCTTTAACTACTACTTCAAACATGGGGTTGCGTTTGAACCGCACTTACAAAATACGTTGATTGGGTTTGAAAAAGGCATGCCGTGCTGTGTATGGATTCGAGACTTAGAAGGTACCAAGCTACTACGCGAGTTTTGGCCGTCAGAAACACTTCAGCAACTTTCAGAACGTGCTCGTCAATCGGTTTACTACAGCCGTGAGCAAGGTTGGAACCGTATCGGCTATTGCACCTTCATTAACAATATCAGTGAGGCGATTTTCTTTATCGCTGAGGGGAACTCAGCACTTGAAAATACGTTATGGGGAACTTTAAAAGACGCTATCGTCCGCTGGCAGTCGATCAATGGTCAGCAACCCGAACTTATGTCGTTGCTCAACGATGGTCATTTCCCTAGCAAAAATAACTTCACAACCCGTTTGATGAAAAATGCTGATAAAGAGTCTGGGTACACCCAAGTAGTCGCGCCTTGGCCTACTCATTCAAAAGGAGTTCACCATGCTTAATTCACCTCAACTTCCTGCGAGCATCCACCAAGAAATACAGCAATTGGCCAAGCAACAAACGCAACCATTATGTGCTTATCTTTATGACCTCGATGCATTGGAGCAGCACATCAAGCAGATGCGCCATGTATTACCAAAAAACGTAGATCTATTTTACGCCGCCAAAGCGAACCCTTCAGCGCCGATATTACGTACTTTAGCTCCTTATGTTGATGGTTTCGAAGCGGCATCAGGCGGAGAGCTTACACACCTCCACCAGCAACAACTCAATAAACCACTGATCTTTGGTGGGCCGGGGAAAATGCCAAGTGAACTGGAGCAAGCAATTGAACTCGATGTCGATGCGATTCATGTCGAAAGCCTCACTGAGTTACAACGCATTGGTGCTTTAACTCAGAGGTTGAATCGACCTGCTTCGATCTTCTTGCGTATGAACATAGACATTGGTGACATCACACTTAGCAAGTTAGCCATGGGTGGAAAACCCACTCCATTTGGACTCGATGAGGGTGAACTCAATAACGCCTTGATGTATCTGCGCGACTTTCCCTTGATCAAGCTAAAAGGTTTCCACTTCCACCTGATGTCGCATCAACTTGAAGTCGATCGCCACCTCGCCTTGATGCAACGTTATTTCCAAGTCGTCAAAGAGTGGCAAAAGACGTTCTCACTCGATGAGCTGATCATCAACCTTGGTGGAGGGATGGGAATCAATTACCAAAACCCGCAGCAACACTTTCCTTGGATGGAGTTCTGCGACAAGTTGGAGTTCTTGATTGCTAAAGAACATATGCAAGACTGGAAGCTACGTTTTGAATGTGGCCGCTATATCTCGGCACCGTGCGGCTATTACGTGATGGAGGTACTGGATATTAAGCAAAACCTTGGTGAGAACTTCGTGATTGCACGTGGTGGAACACATCATTTCCGTACACCGGCTGCACAAAACCATGATCACCCTTTTGTTATCGTAAAAAGTAATCAACAACCCACCATTTCACATCCGATAAGCCATGCTACCGCCACACTAGTTGGACAACTTTGCACGCCAAAAGATGTTATGGCACGAAATCAACATATCGAGCAGGTCGATATCGGTGACTATGTGGTGTTCACTCTAGCAGGCGCTTATGCTTGGAACATCTCGCATCAAAACTTCTTAATGCATGAGCCTCCGGTGTTTCATTATTTCTAGGCACCCCGCTGTGCTCTATGATTTCTAACTGACGGTTTGAGTTGAAGATCCATAGAGCCAGCTAAAGACACTAAATGAAAAAAGCGTTAGTAAACCCAGGTCTACTAACGCCTTTTTTATGTTTATCTTAGCCCTTTGACCAAAGAGTTACAGCGATTGAGTGCTCGACTCCCCACAGTGATCGCAATGCATAACCAAACCGTAGTTAATTCGAATACAAGCACTTAGCATTTTTCATCGACTGCGCAGCGGGAGTGGTACATGGACAACAGAATCACCATTTTAGAGTTTCTCAGAGTGTTCGATTGCATTCGCTCCTCGGGCAAGCAATTGGATAGCAAATATCAATTGGGCGAGATGGTAGCGTGGCATGATTACGATGGTTACACCTGTTGGTTGAGCTACCGAGACGTTACCGTGACCCTGATGTTCCACGGCTCATTGAAGATCGAATACGACAAAACATCGAACTATGAAGACTTCATCAAGCGTTGTTTAGCTATGCTTGAAACTGAGCCCTCTCCATAAACTATCCATCGCTAATGAGTAAACAACGTAAAGCCTATGGGGAGCAGTGGAGAAAATGATGAACGGAACCAATTGTAAAACGCGGTTACCACTTAGGTTAACCACACCTTTACTCCTTCTACTCAGCCTACATTCGTTAAGTCTTAAGGCTGAAGCAATAGGGACAAACATGATCGACTTTACACAAGCGAGTGAGTATCAAAACTGGACAGTGACCAACGACGATGTAATGGGTGGCATCTCAACAGGCGAGCTCATTTATCTTGATGATATGAGTCGATTTAGGGGCGAGCTATCGTTAGAAAACAATGGTGGTTTCAGTTCTGTAAAGCGCTCCATTGAATCACCTACCCATGAAATAGATAGCGCAGAGCTAGTTTTCGTTGGTGATGGTCGCACCTACCAACTGAGGTTCACAACATCGAAGGACGGCAATCGAGTTCAATACAAACACGATTTTGATACCATTAAGGGAGAGCAGCTTAACAAGGTGTTCCACTTCAATGATTTTCAAGCGGTGTTCAGAGGTCGGCTGCTGAGCGATGCGCCGGAACTTAAGGCGCAAGACATCAAACAAATCGGCTTTTTGATTGCGGACAAACAGCCCTCACCTTTTGAGCTAGACCTAATACAGCTTCACTTCAAAACATCGCTACCTATCAGGTCACCAGAAGCTGACTAAACTGACTAAACTGAAAACAAACAAAAAACAAAAGCCCCTGATACCTTTTGACTAGCGATAAGATATCAGGGGCTTCTTCTATTTAAACCGTCAACGATTCAAAACAACGGCGGATTAAAGCATCAGAAATTAGTATTTGATGGCTGTTTTACCAATCGAGGTACTGCTTTCAATACGTTGGTGTGCATCTTTAATTGTATCCACACTAAAGCCATTTAGGGTCGTGGTTAGGGTCGTTTTAATACGGCCCGCATCAATCAGATTTGCGGCTTGAAATAGGATGTCTTGCTGCTTCTGGATATCTTCGGTGTTAAACAACGAACGTGTAAACATCAGTTCCCAAACAAAGCCTGCTGATTTACCTTGCAGCGCCGATAAGTCAATGCCACCATCAAATTCAACAATCGAACTGATCATGCCTTGCGGTGCGATCAACTCAACCATCGCATCCCAGTGCCCTTTTGTATCAGCAACATTGAAAATGTAGTCGACATGTTGAATGCCTTGCTCTCGCACTGACTCGACAAGGTTGCGGTGGTTCACCACATGATCCGCCCCCATATCTCTTACCCACTGCTCCGTTTCAGGTCTCGAAGCTGTAGCGATGACATTGAGGTTGGTCAGTTGTTTAGCCAGTTGAATCGTAATTGAACCAACGCCGCCCGCTCCACCAATGATCAGGATAGACTTTTTCTCTTCAGGACGAACACGCAGACGATCAAACAACGCTTCCCAAGCGGTCAGTGTTGCTAGTGGCATAACAGCTGCAGCCTCATCAGAAAGGCTCTTAGGCGCTTTAGCGGTAATACGGGAGTCCACAGCTTGGTATTCTGCATTAGCACCCATGCGTGTTACGTCACCCGCATAGTACACACGGTCACCGACTTCGAAGCCTTCAACGTCAGCACCTTTGCCAACAACTTCGCCGACTCCGTCATAGCCCAGCACTTTTGGCTGCTCAAGAGTTTTGTCTTTAGCATTACGAATACGAATTTTTGCGTCAGCAGGGTTGATAGAAGTCGCGCTCACTTTTACCAGCAAGTCATTATTTTTTAGTTCTGGCAGACTCGTTTCAAACTCAAATAAACTGTCTTGCTCTGTAATCGCAAGTGATTGAGTAAATCCGATCGCTTTCATTTTTGATGGTACTGACATGGTGCTTTCTCCTTGAATTAGACGAGTTAATCTTAGTCAATTCTCACTCTAGATAAACCGCCTAATATTTGAATAATTCTCAAATAATTTTTGATAATGGTATTGCCGTTATCTGGGTAATGCAGACATCTCACTGCATTACCAACGGCTTAGAAGTTAAATAATCCCTTTCTCAATCAACCACTCATGTGTGAGTTGATCTTGTGGTTTACCTTCACGGCAAACTTTGTAATCCAGTTCTGCGATGATGTCGTTCGAGAAGCGTAGGGAATCCAACTTCTGAATCTGTTGTTCGCTAAACATATGCTGCTTGTCGTCTCTCAAAAGAAGCACTGCTCTGTCCACAATTCCGAGTCGGCCTTTTGGCTCTTTGAGCTCACGAATATCGTAACGATAGTGCAAAAACTGAGGTTTCCACAGTGGCACTACCACCCACTCTTTGTTCGCCACTGCACTTTCAAAGGCACTGAAACAATCGTCTTCACTGCCAGGAAAGAACTGGTAGCCGGCATCGCTCAGGCCATAGTCTTTCATCATCTGGATAGAGAAGCGTGTGATACCAGCACCGGGGTTGATACCTTGGATGGTCGCGTTCATTTTCTCGATCACTTCAGCTTTTAATAAATCAGAGACTTCAGAAACCGCCGCTTCAGGCACATAGTCTGGTACGCCCCACAAAGCATAAGGTTCATAATGAAGCCCAAGCTCGATAAGTGGCTCAGCTTCTTCAACGCCCGCTTTGTAGATACCGTGACTTGATGGCAACCACGCAGAAGAAAGCATATCCACTTGGCCTGCTTTCAGCTTTTCAAAGTTCTCCTGATGTGGAGAGAAAATACGCTCTACCTCAAAACCCATGGCTTTCAATACATTGGCAACCAATGATGCGGTCGTACGGTGGAACGACAAATCCGTTACACCCATTGTGATTTTCTTAGTCATCTTATCCCCCTAGATCGTAAGCTTCGTCCATACGATGTGTACTGCGCTACGTTGTCGATATGGGAAAATGATAGTGAGAGAATTACTAATGAAAAACAGCCTCACATTTGAATTATTATCAAATTAGTTTTGACAATTAAGTGTTTGAAGCTAACTTAGAAGCGATAGGTAGAGATAACCCATTTGCAGATGGTGATGGGGAAATATCCCAACACCATGTTTAGAACATAATTCAATACAGGTAGATAACATGCTTCTTGAAGACTTACAGGTCATTTTGAAAGTGGCGGAGTTTCGCAGTATCACCGCTGCAGCCACCAACCTCGATATGCGTACTGCGACAGCAAGTGCAGCGGTAAAACGTGTTGAAGCGGCACTCGGTGCGGAGTTATTTGTAAGAACCACGCGCCACCTAAGGCTCTCTTCAGCTGGCGAGCGTTATTTACCGGAATGCGAACAAGCCTTAAAGATGTTGGATCAAGCAAAGCTCAATATGCGCGAAGAGCTCGGTATTCTTGACGGTGAAATTCGTATTGCACTTTCATCGGATCTAGGACGCAACCTAATAACACCTTGGCTTGATGAGTTCTTGCTTGAATACCCAAAGGCGACGCTTCGCACTAGCATCAGCGATAGCAATATCGACTTCTACCGAGATTCCGTCGATATGGCGCTGCGTTACGGCTCTCCGACCGATGCGAACATGTATGGTTTCAAGATATGCGATGTGCCGAGGATATTGTGTGCGGCTCCTGACTACTTGGCTGAAATGGGCACACCAAAACACCCGAGTGACTTAGCGAAGCACAATGGGTTGCTTTACCAACTCCATGACATGTTGCAAGACGAGTGGGTCTTTAACGATGGTACTCAAGATCATAAAGTGAAACTAAAAGGAAATCGCGCCTCGAACGACGCAGACCTTGTCAGACGTTGGTGTATAGCAGGTAAAGGAGTGGCAATAAAATCTTGTTTAGACATGTCACCTCATCTGCTTTCAGGTGAAGTGGTTAAAGTTATGCCTGAGTTTAAGCCGACCCCTACCGAGCTGTGGTTAGTGTGTCCAAGTCGTCAATCCATCACCCCTACTGTGCGTCTACTGAGAGATTTATTCAGAGAGAAGACCGCAGAGATCCTTTCGCAACTGAGCAAACAAGGCATTATAGAAAGCACAACATCTTAAGATTGAATGCCGCTTAAAGATAAGAAACAGAGAGACAAAAAAGGCGTTAGCGAACTTCAATTCGCTAACGCCTTTCATCATTAGAACATCATAGCTGCATGATGAACCTTAATAAGAGTACTTAGTTTAATACTCTTAATACAAAAGCTTAGTTTGACTCGTCTTCAACATCGCAGTCTGCACAGCACTGAAGAGCAATCTCATGTTCGAAGGTGATAGTGTCTTTACCTTCTTCTACTAGCTCTGCGATTTCGTCTGCCACTTCTTTTTCATCATCCGCTTCGATTCCGCTTTCTAATTCTTCTTCTGAATAACCAAAGAAGTTAAGCAGTAAGTACTCGCGAGCTTCTTCTTTCGTGCAAACCACGTCTGCAGAAAGATCAGGAGTAACCTCGCCTTGTGCAAGTGTCGCTGTCACTTGTGCGATAGCATCGTCTTTCATCGCAGGCGTTAACCAACCAAGATCAGTACTTACTGTCGTTTTTTTACAGTCGAAGCAAGGCAGTTGGTGAAAGTAGTATTGAAAGGTAGTCATAGGTAAATTCTTCTTTAAATGTTGTATAGCGAGATTATGCGCGTTTTGTAGCAAAATACTATCTCAATCACAACCTGAAACCGCTTCGGGCTGAGTATTTTTGCAAGCTCCGCGCAAGCTGATGTGATCATTCGATAAAAGCGCTGTTTTACCCATGCTTACTCAGCTTTACGATTGTTTACATTTGTACGGGTAATATATGCCTTATCAGATAACAAGCGTGGCACCTCACAATTGCTTTGGCTCTTGCTTAGTTTCGTCGTTCCAGCTATCAGCTTTGAGTTCACGGCTTACTTGGCTACTTAGCTCGGATTTGTTTGAAATCGCTTTGTTTTCAATTAACTTACTTGCACTTGGCTTATTTTGAACCACGCTTATTTAAATCACCCCGTCTCGGATACCCAATCAATGATCATCACAAAATATCAAGCCCTTGCCCTTTCATCGGTTGCTTTGCTCGCAACAGGCTGCTCACCATCATCAGATACGCCTTCGGTCAGCAACATCAGTGATTACCAAGGCTCAGCGAGTATAACTCAAGGTGTGGCGACCACCGTTGAATCGAATCTCTTTGAGTGTGCAAACGGACGTAGCCGAGTGGCGGGCGTCGGGGAAATTACGGACTCCGAAGGAAAGGTTTGGACGGTTCCAGCCAAGAACAACTTTTCAATAGGCCCAAAAGCCTTTGATCTTTATGAAGAGTGCTCAAACACTACGCCAAGCAGCCTAGCCGAAGTAGATCAAAGCTCTGTACCGGTCGCTGTTGTGGATCAAGACGGTGAGGAAATAACAGGCTATATTTTTGCCGATAACTATTTCGAACTTTATATCAACGGCAAGTTAATCGCGGTAGACACCGTGCCTTTCACACCGTTTAACTCAAACATCGTCAAATTTAAGGTGAAGAAGCCTTACACGATTGCAGTGAAAGTGATTGATTGGGAAGAAAACCTAGGTCTTGGCAGCGAAGATAACCGCGGAAAGGCATACCACGCTGGTGATGGTGGCTTTGTCGCGAGCTTTAGTGACGGAACCGTGACAGGTCAAGACTGGCAAGCACAAACCTTTTATACCTCACCGATTTATGACCTGACTTGTTTGAGTGAAGTGGACGGGAAGCGTCTTTCTGAAAGCTGCACCACGGAAGGAACTGACCAAGGTCAAGATGCCTACGCCGCTCATTGGGAAACACCAACCAACTGGATGAACCAAGAGTTCGATTCAACATCTTGGCCTCAAGCATCGGTATATTCAGAAGACGATATTGGCGTGAACAATAAAAAAGCGTACATGAACTTTATCGAAAAATTCAGTGGTGCTGGCGCAAGCTTTATCTGGTCGACAAATGTCGTTCTTGATAATGAAGTGCTACTGAGATACGAAGTTAAATAGCTTTATTCCTTTGTAAGCAAGCCCAGTCACGAGTATGACTGGGCTTACTACTCAAACGACTTGCTGGTGTTTCTAATTCACAGCGAACCTGATCATAATCTTGGGTCGTTTGATTACGACGAAGTTTGCGAAGCCTTGCTTGCTCCACGCGACTTAGCTTTATAATTGTGTAACCAGCAACAAAACAACCCGATGCACAGCCCCCAAAATGCACTGCCGATCCCCAATAAATTGGTGCCAGAAGCAGTGAATAAGAAAGTAAGCAGTGCAGGCTCTCGATAGTGGTTGTCTGCCATCGAAACAGCTAAACAATTCATCAAGGTCGGCATCACCGCTAAGCCAGCAACCGCAATGACAATCTCGGAGGGCACAGCGCTAAACAGCGACACAAATGACATCCCCATCACGCCAGCTAACAAGTAAAATCCGCCCATACAGATCCCTGCCATATAACGTGTCTTTGGATTACTATCCGCATTCGGGCCCATACAAATAGCGCCCGTAATCGCTGCAAGGTTATACGCAAAGCCACCAAACGGCGCGAAGATCAAACCTGTCACCCCGGTGGTGGTAATGATCTTCGATGAATCGACTTGGTATCCATTCGCTTTTAGAACCGCAAATCCCGGTAAGTTCTGTGAAGCCATCGTCACTATAAACAGTGGGATACCGACACTGAACAATGAAAAGAACTCAAAATCGGGCGTGATGAACACTGGGGTCGTCAATCCCATAGTCACCTGACTGACATCGAGTTTGCCAAAACCCACACACATAACCAGTGCGATAATGAAAATGCTTGGGATCAGTAAATTTCCTAACCGCGCTTTCGCCAGAATAAATACAGCGAGCATGACCGCTACGACTTGAGCTTCTTCCATTAGCGACGTGAACAAACCCAAACCGAATTGCAATAGAATCCCCGCGAGCATCGCAGAGGCAATCGATGTTGGGATCTGTTTTAGGACTTTCTCAAATATCCCCGCTAGTCCAACTAACGTGATCAGCATCGAACTGAACAAAAACACGGCCACAGCCTGATTCATTGTCAGCCCTTCAAGAGATGTGATTAACAAAGCTGCTCCAGGCGTCGACCACGCTGTAACCACAGGCTTCTTGTAATGAAACGAGAGCAGTATTGTGGTCATCCCCATGCCAATCCCCAACGCCCAAAACCATGACGCCACTTGTTCTTCGGTTGCTCCAGCACTCATTGCCGCTTGGAAAATAATCGCCGCGGCGCTCGCATAACCAATGAAAACAGCGATAAAGCCGGTACTGACGTGAGAAAATTTTAGCTTAGTCATGTTAATTTCTTCCTGCGTGCGTTATAACGTCCATAGACCAAACCTAGCACTGTGCGCTATAACGCACAACTTATTTGTAAAAAACTTGTAGAGAAAATATGCAAACAGAAATTAAAGTTGGTGTTAACTTGAAACGCCTTCGCCAAGAAAAAGGCTGGAGCTTAGACAAAACAGCGAAAGAAACTGGCGTGAGCAAAGCAATGCTAGGACAAATTGAACGTGGAGAATCCAGCCCGACAGTCGCTAAGCTTTGGCAGATAGCTTCTGGGTTCGAGGTGTCACTTTCGAGTTTTATCGCGGCTAGCCCAAACAGTGAACTGACGAGTTTATTCAGAGATGCAAACGAATTAAGACATGAGGAATACAACATTGGCTTTTTCGTCAGTTTGTTGTTTCCTTTCGAGGAAACACTAGGGTTTGAAATATTCGAACTCACCCTAGCACCCAATTACCAGCATGAGTCCGCCCCACATAACGCAGGCGTCACTGAGCACATCTTATGCATTTCAGGAGAGATGGCCGTGATGTTTGATGATGAGTGGCATACGTTACGCGCAGGACAAGCCGTTCGCTTTAATGCTAACCAGAGCCATGGCTACAAAAATATCGGTGAAGGAAATGCCGTATTTCATAATGTGATTCACTACCCTAATAACAAGCAATAGTGCCGGATTTGGCGCTAACGTATGTTTAGTTCTAACCGGATCTTTAGTACTAACGAAAGAGCTGGCAGACCACTGGCTGTTACTAACTTAAAGCAACTATACGTTGACGACCATGCTGCCATCTTCTGCTTGATAACGAGCCCATAGTTGAGAAAGGTTTTCTTTATTAAGCTGTATCTCTTTTTCTTTCAGAAACGCTTCGTTGTGCAACTTCGAATACGAGCGCTCAGCAAGGTCACAGCTAAATGTAACGATGGTTTTTCCTTTCCCCATTCTAGCCGCAGCGTATAGTGCACCAGCTACGTTCAATGACGAACTGCTTCCTAGAAGAATACCGTCATGTTCCGCAACGAGGCGGGATATCGTAACCAAATCCTGATCGGGCAATGTGATTGCACGATTAATTTTTGCCTGCCTGAAGTTTTCAACCGTTCGCATGATCCCTATGCCTTCCGTGAACGAGCTTCCCGTTGATTGATAGTGTCCATCGCGTAGAAATGAATAAATGCCGGACCCATTTGGGTCAACTAACCAAGTTTCGAGATTAGGTTTCTGCTCAGATAGATAATGTGAGTTTCCGGCAATGGTTCCGCCCGTCCCCACCACAGAAACTAGAGCATCAATATTCCCTTGGGTTTGCTGCCATATTTCAGGTCCAGTATTTAAATAGTGCGCTCGATAATTACTAAGATTTTCGAACTGATCTGCCCACCAATAATCTTCATTTTCGACACCGATCCGTTTAGCCGTGTGGTAAAAGTGTTCAGGGTTTGCAAAAGGACAAGGGTCGACCAATAACAATTCAGCGTTATAAAGCGAGATCATACGCTCTTTCTCTTGTGCCTGCCCTTTTGGCATCACCACCAACATTTTGTAACCGACGGATTTAGCCACCAGAGCAAGGCCGATCCCCGTATTACCAGCAGTACCTTCAACGATTGTCATTCCCGGCTTAAGCTTACCGGCTTCTATTGCATCCATAACCAACTGAAGTGCTGCTCTATCTTTAATCGAACCACCCGGGTTCTGGTGTTCGCACTTAATAAGAATCTCACAACCTGATATCTCTGAAAGGCTGTTGATTCTAACCAGATCGGTATCGCCAATCAGTTCACTGAGATTGTTTGCAATATGGGCAGATGACATCGCGACTCCATTTATTTGTTGAGGATAAGTTTGTTCATTTATTGGGTTGTCGATGATCATAAGCGTAGCTCTGGGGTCTGCTTAGTCAAGAAGTGCCGGAATTGAAAAGACTCTCATTTTCCAAATAGCAATTATAATTAGGGGTGACCGATTAGATTGAGGGCAAAAAAATGTTTCTAAAAGAGAAAAAAAGCGGTGACCTCGTTGATGTAACTGAAATGACCAAATTAACCAACTTATTTCAAGACAGTATCGAAGGTCGGTTTCAAGCAGGCGAAGAACAGCAAGACCCTGAAATATTTAAAAAATCCGAACTGATGTTTATGTCAGGGGAAGAGTTACCTCGATGCTGGACAGACCCAAACTACCGCTCAGGGACTAAATAACCTTAGCGCTTCCAGAGCACCCGATGAGTCGCAATTGAAACTCTGTTCTAAAACTGTTTAACGATCACCTTGTAGGCTATCCCCCCCAGTTAAAACGTTCAGACGCATCTTTACTAGACACAAAAAAGCGAGCCACTTGAGCTCGCTTTTCGTTATCTAATTTTCTTAGACTCTATTACAGAAGTTCTACTGACTGTTGAGCGACAACGAGTTCTTCGTTGGTTGGCAAGCTATTAGAATCGCACCTATTAACACGGATTTGGACAATTCTGAGTCAGTGAGTTTACTAATTTAGCTTGTTTCGGATAACTTTTAGTACTCCAAAGCACAAACAGCTATCGCTTCTCACGATGGCTGATATGCACGAGATGGACAAAACCAAGCAATCTCTATCTATGGCATTGGATTCGCTTTATGCAGAATGTTTCGCTGAACATGCAAAATGGAACTAGACCCGAAAACGCCCTAGATATTCAGCCCTAGAGATATTAAGTCTTTTTCACATTGGCCTATATCTTCAAATTGAATTGCATGCATACCAACAGACTTTGCTCCTTCCACGTTGTAAAGCATGTCATCAATAAACACGGTCTCTGAAGCTATAAGTTCGTACTTATTGAGTAACAAGTGATAAATTTCTGGTTGAGGTTTCAGCATGCCCACTTCCGCCGATACTATCGCTCCATCAAATAGCGGCCAAAATGAGTAGGTTGACTTTAAGTAGGCTACTATTTCGTGAACGTTATCCGTTAGTGCATAGACACCATAACCTGCACTCTTAATGCGTTGAATGAGAGCAATGGAACCAACTATTAGACGTTGAGTCTGCTTTACATAATAAAACAGCTCTTCACACTCCTGCTCTGAGAACCCGAGAATCTGCTGATACTGAGTTTTGGCTTCTGTTTCTGATATGAGTCCTTTGTTCAAATCTATCCACGTCTGGGATTGGAAGGTTGCTTTGGCAAGTTGTTGATGATCTTCACTCTCCACAAAAGTGAGTCGAGTTATTTCTAAAGGATCCCAACGAACAATCACGTTGCCAACGTCGAAAACAATGTTCCTTACTTTTGGTTGAGCCATAGTTTTATACCTGAATGAATTGGTCGTTTAGACATGCTGATACATCAAAGTAATCCCTTGCTGATGTAACTCCATTTATAGTGGGTTGTGTGGGAGCAACAGCGGTAATATTAACAACATCACACCCAGCGCTTAGGGCGGATTGGATACCTGCTAGAGCATCTTCAAAAACAAGACAATGCTCAGGGAGCACTTTTAGTTTTTCGGCCGCTAGCTTGTAACCTTCTGGGTCAGGCTTTCCTTTTTGTACATCCTCTACGGTAACCAATATTTGAGGGACTGGAATTGAGGCAGCCATCAATCGTTGAACGGCCAATTCTCTTGGTGCAGACGTATATATTGCCCAGTCGTGATCGTTTAACTTGTTCAGGAAAGCAATCGCTCCGCGTATAGGTTTTACAGAATCGACATTGTCCAATTCTATTGCTTCCAGCTTAGCAACTTCTTGTTTGATATTAAGGTGGGGCATCAGCTCTTTGATGACGTCGTCCGCTGGGCGACCATGAGATATGGCTAAAATGCGATCGACATTGATGTTATGTTCTAGCGCCCATAGACTCCATGATTTTTCGACAGCGTCCTTTGAATCGACAAGTGTTCCATCCATATCAAAGATGAATTTTGCATAGTTCTTCATTCTTTCAACCTCTTTAAGTTGTTGTTAGTTTTGTTTTTGAGGTTAGCTAAGCTCTTGGGACTATTATTCGGTATATTTCGCGCTTTTAGTCGCACTATTTGGACATTAAGTGATACTATTTCGACAATATTTAAAGGCAGTATTTATTGGATCTAGGCAGAATGAGACCTATACCGACGAAAAGCTTGATACGTCCAGGCTACTCTTGGAGACATCATTTAGATGACTCTCCCTTAGAGTTATTGAAAGCTCATTTTCACAGTGAGTTTGAATTCCTGTTGCTGGATCACTACCAAGGCGTAATCAGGATTGGAAGTGTTGATATAGATGTCACTTCGTGTTCTTTGTTCTTGATTCCTCCAGAATTACCCCATGATTTAAGAGGCTTAGTAGCAAATAGTAAAAAGCTTCCCCCCGAGAGGTACAGTCTATGGGTTGATAAAGAATGGGTGTCGAATATGTTGATGCACTGTAAGGAAATGAGAAAGCTATCCAGCATACTTGGTGATGGCTTATCCATTCAATTTTCCCGATCAACGGCTGTCGAAGTGAAAACAGTCATCAACCAGATTGATTATAAAACCTCAAGCCTAGAGCAGCTATCGGTGCTTTTTCGTGTTTTTTCAGTGGTAACTCAAGACAAGAACCCCGTGACTTTAGGCTCTTCTGAACATGTTAAATTTGAGTCTGAAAAAGATAGAATTGAAGCACTATCTGAATATTTGAATCAGCACTATGCCCAAGATATTTCGTTGCATGATTTGTCTCAGCATATTTTTTGTTGTGAGCGAACGGTAAATCGTATTTTTATTCGTCATTTTGGCGAAACATTTAGTCAAAGGCTGAAAAAAATACGATTGAGCCATGCTGCTAGGTTGTTAGAAACGTCTAGCCTGAAAGTCAGTCATATATGCCAAATGGTTGGATACAATAATCCTTCAAATTTTAATCGGTTATTCAAGAGCTACAAAGGAATAACACCTAGGGAATACCGAGATAAATTTTCTAGTAAATAGCAGATAGTACTATGTATTCAGATAGTTGTTCACCAGTTAACACAAGTGAGTAGCTCACTCGTTTGTTCATTAACGCCTTATCACGCCCAAAGAAATTGCATAACAATGCAAGCGGAAGTTGTCGGATAGAAGTGTCGATTTTGCACATAAATGAGAGATGCTGAGAACCGTTGTTCCGCACTCAGTCATAACTACAAGTATCGGAAATTCAGCAGCGTGATCCATTGGTTAGTCATTGCACTAAGGCGGAATGGGGCAAAAGTGAGTTAACTCTAGCCTCGCAGACTCGAAGATCTACTAGACGAAAAAAGTATCGTTCGGGATGATTTAACCAACATATAAAACAAAAAAAGCGAGCCACTTGGGCTCGCTTTTCATTATCTGATTTTCTCAGACTCTATTAAAGAAGTTCTACCGACTGTTGAGCAATCACGAACTCTTCGTTGGTTGGGATAACCATTGCTACCGCGTCTAACATTTCAGACTTAGCGATGATGCCTTCAGCACCAAAGCGAGCAGATTCGTTACCTGCTACATCTTCAACGAAACCTAGAATCTTAAGGTTGTTTAAGATCTCACGACGAATCGGTAGAGAGTTCTCACCGATACCACCAGTGAAGATGATGCCGTCTAAAGAGTCTAACGTTGCAAGGTAAGAAGCAATGTATTTTGATACGCGGTAAGTAAACACCTCAAACGCAAGCTTAGCACCTTCATGGCCCTCTTCCATTGCTTCTAAGATGCCACGAGCATCGCTCGTAAGACCAGACACGCCAAGGAAGCCAGACTCCTTGTTTAGAGAGTTAAATACTTGCTCTTGTGACCAGCCTTTCTTAAGTAGGTATTCGATGATGCCTGGGTCTAAGTCACCACAACGTGTGCCCATCATAAGGCCAGAAAGTGGTGTGAAGCCCATTGAAGTATCAACACTGTTACCGTCTTTGATTGCACAGACAGATGCGCCGTTACCTAGGTGAACAGAGATGAAGCTCGATTTTTCGATAGGCTTGTTTACCATTTTCGCAGCTTCACGACTCACGAAGTAGTGGCTCGTACCGTGGAAACCGTAACGACGCACGCCGAAGTCTGTGTATAGCTCTTTTGCGATTGCACCAGTGAATGCACGTTGTGGCATTGTTTGGTGGAAAGCCGTATCAAATACAGCAAATTGAGGTAGAGAAGGGAAAGCTTCAATCGCAGCACGGATGCCGACAGCACCTGCAGGGTTATGAAGTGGAGCTAGGTCAGATAGGCTTTCAATTTCGTTCGTTACTTCTTCAGTAATACGAACGGTTTGAGTGAACTTCTCACCACCGTGAACGATACGGTGACCGATAGCCACGATATCAGCAGTGAAGCCTAGATCTTCCATCAGGCCAACTAGTTTGCCAATGGCAATTTTGTGGTGGTTATCTTCGCCTTGAATTGCAATTTCAGTTTTCTCGCCTTGATATTTCCAGCTCATACGAGCATCTTCAAGACCAAAACACTCCCCTAGGCCACTTAATACTGCTTCACCAGAAACAGAATCGATTACAGCAAATTTTAGGGATGAACTACCCGAGTTAATAACCAGAACAAACGAATTAGACATTGGATATGGATCCTGTTTCAGTACGAATTGGATGAAGTGTTTACTTCAATTTTAGTTAAGTCCATTATTCAATAATTTTTGAATCTTTCAACTTTTGTTTTGAAAAAATCACTAAATGAACACAATTAAGTTGATCTTAGTCATCAAATTATTTATTTCGAGAGCAAAATTAAAAAATAGTTGAGTAAGAAA
Organism: Vibrio sp. 10N.261.46.A3; assembly: GCF_041472995.1. NCBI lineage: Bacteria > Pseudomonadati > Pseudomonadota > Gammaproteobacteria > Vibrionales > Vibrionaceae > Vibrio > Vibrio sp. 10N.261.46.A3. The sequence goes on from NZ_JBFRRH010000078.1 coordinate 38,229, forward strand.
ATTAATGAACAGGTGACGCAAACGAGTGCTCACGTTATTTTTAACTTGATTCAGTTAATTAGAGCGACTCGAACAAATGCAGGTAATCCGCTTAGAAAACAACCACCCTTCCCTTTCGTCTGCTTATCATTACCGATAACTTTTTGCTCGATTTCTCAATTGCTCAGTGTTTGCATCAAAAAGCTCACTGGAGTTGAGAGTAGTGATTTGATTGCCTTCGAGCACAACTCTACAAACAGATGCACTGTAACGCCGCTTAGATAGCCTTCGCTCTTTGTTTTAGCACCTTGTAGCACGTTCTTTCAGTATAGGCTTAGAACGCGATACAGCTAAGTTTAGGCACTAACATTCGTTCTAGGCGCGATGCTTAGTTACATGAACGAAGCATAGTTACAGGGACGAAGCTTGATTAAAGTAAGCTGGCTACGAATATCGAACCAACCAAAGCTTAAGTTCAAATAGCAGGCACAAAAAAGCCGAGCATTACGCTCGGCTTTTAAATTCAGGGTCTAGACTAAAGCGTCTAAGCGACAGGTTGATTAACCTTCGTTGCGCTCTGGACGACGACCACGGTTACCACCGCCATTGCCGTTACCATGGCCACGTTCGCCACGGAAGTTACCACGGTGATCGCCACCACGGTTACGGTCGAAACGACGTTCGCCATCACGTCCGCCAGCAGAGTTACCATCGCGAGCACCATCACGGTTGCCACGGTATCCACCACGACCGCCTTCACGGTTACCACCTTCGCGGTTGCCGCCTTCACGGTTACCACGGTAGCCGCCACCATCACGACCGCCACGGTTGCCACCACGGTTGCCATCACGACCGCCGCCGCCACGACGAGGCTCACGGAAGTCATTGAAATCAACAACTACAGCGCCAGCTTCTTTTTGACGAATGCGAAGTTTGCTTAGCTTACCAGCAGTTTCAGAGTTCATTGCTTTTGGCAGTTGAACGTAAGTAGAACCTTGGTCTAGCTTGATAGCACCGATAGAACCTTTAGTTAGGCCAAGTTCGTTTGCTAGTGCGCCAACGATGTCTTTAACCTGAACGCCTTGCTCACGGCCAACTTGTAGTTGGTAAGTATCCCAATCTTGAGTATTGAAGTTGCGACCACCACCGTCACGGCCGTTGTCACGATCTTCACGACGCTCTTTGCGACGGTTCTTATCACGCTCAATAGCAGCGATCATTGGGTCTTCGCCAACGTAGAATAGTGGGCTCTTACCTTGCTGACGCTTAAGAAGCATTGCAGCTAGAGTAGCAGCATCAACTTCTAGAGACTCTTGAAGAGTAGAGATAAGACCTGCAAAGTTTTCTAGTGCTTTGCTTTCTTTCTCAGTTTCAAGTTCTGCGCCAAGCTTAGCAACACGTGCAGCAGCAACTTGGTCACGTAGAGGAAGTTGGATTTCTTCCATTTGAGACTTAGTTACGCGCTCGATTGTGCGAAGCATACGAATTTGGTTAGTGCGAACTAGTAGGATCGCTTTACCTTTACGTCCAGCACGGCCAGTACGACCAATACGGTGGATGTAAGATTCAACATCGAATGGGATGTCGTAGTTGAATACGTGAGTGATACGTGGAACATCAAGACCACGAGCTACAACGTCAGTTGCAACTAGGATGTCGATAACACCTTGTTTGATGTGATCAACAGTACGCTCACGTAGAGACTGAGGAATATCACCGTGCAGTGCAGCAGCTTTGAAGCCACGTGCAGATAGCCAATCAGCTAGACGCTCAGTGTCTTGACGAGTACGTACGAATACGATTGACGCGTCAGTTTCTTCAGTTTCTAGAAGACGAGACATTGCTTCGTCTTTTTCTACGCCTTTAACAACCCAGAAGTTCTGCGCTACTTTATCAACTGTGTGGTTAGTACCAGCAACGTCAACTTTAGCCGGGTTACGTAGGTAACGGTCAACAATAGTCTTAACCATTGGAGGCATAGTTGCAGAGAAAAGTACACGTTGTGCAGATTCTGGAGCTTGCTCTAGGATCCAAGTAACGTCATCTACGAAGCCCATTTTCAGCATTTCATCTGCTTCATCAAGAACAAATGTGTGTGCTTCATCTAGGTGTAGACGGTCACGAGTTAGTAAGTCTTTAACACGACCTGGAGTACCAACAACAATGTGAGCACCGCGGCTTAGAGCACGCATTTGGTCAACAATTGAAGCACCACCGTAGATTTCAATAACTTTAAGACCTTTGATATCACGGCCAAGGTTTTTGATTTCCGCAGCAACTTGAATCGCTAGCTCACGAGTAGGAGCCATGATGATTGCTTGTGGTTTGTGTTGGTTCAGGTTGATTTTGTTAAGTAAAGGCAGAGAGAATGCTGCTGTTTTACCAGTACCAGTCTGTGCTTTACCTAGTGCGTCACGGCCTTCAAGAAGAAGAGGAATAGCTGCTGCTTGGATTGGAGTCGGAGAAACGAAACCCATGCTATCAAGAGCTGAAAGAATGTTATCGTTTAGGGCTAATTCATTAAATTGAATTACAGATTCGGACATTGGGATCCCACTATATATAAGTAAACAAAAGGTCCCGGGAGCTCTATCAATTCCAATACTGATCCAATCAGATACTGATTCCATTCAGAGTTACGAAGCAGTAATAAAACACTTCAAGCCATTAGGGACGTCTAAGGGAGGCGGATTATTCCCTAAATGCATAAAAAAAGCCAGAAAAAATTGAAATACATCACATATTTTTCGGTTTTCTATCAATACTGGCTATCATATCGTCAAAACTTGATGAATATCTCGTCAGGGCGATAGAGTTCGACCAAATTGATAGAGTTAAATAAGAGGGCAATTAATTTACGCTCTCTTCGGCTTTAAGTAGTAATCGGGCCTCGCAATGATTATAGTGTGCTCAATTGTTCTCGTTAGATAAAAGTCAAATGTTTCAAGATAATCCTCTACTCGCTCAGCTCAAGCAGCAAATCCAAGAAACCCTCCCTAAAAAGGAAGGTACTATCAAAGCCACCGAAAAAGGTTTTGGTTTTCTCGAAGTTGATAGCAAAACAAGCTTCTTTATCCCACCTCCGTACATGAAAAAATGTGTGCACGGTGACAAGGTGATTGCCATCATTCGCACAGAGAAAGAGCGCGAAGTAGCAGAGCCTGAGGAATTGGTTGAACAAGGTCTTACTCGATTTATTGCGCGAGTTAAGCTTTTCAAAGGCCGATTGAACGTTGTTCCTGATCACCCGCAGCTCAAAAAACTGCAACTTAAAGCGAAAGCAATGAAGGGTCTAAACCCTGAAACGCTTAAAGAAGGTGACTGGGTTGTTGCTCATATCGTTCAACACCCATTAAAAGGTGATAATGGCTTCTTGGCTCAGATCTCTGAGAAAATCACAGACGCTGACGACAAGATTGCACCTTGGTGGGTAACGCTGGCACAAAACGATCTACCAAACAGCGAGCCTGAAGGCATCGACAACTGGCTAATCAACGATGACGCCGATCTTGAACGTGTAGACATGACGCACGTCCCTTTTGTGACTATCGATGGCGAAAGCACAAAAGATATGGATGACGCGCTTTACGCGAAGAAGAAAGAGAACGGTGATTTTGAACTGACTATCGCAATTGCTGATCCAACGGCTTACATCTCTCCAGATGATGCGATGGATAAAGTGGCTCGCGAGCGCGGTTTCACTATCTACCTTCCTGGTCGCAACATCCCAATGTTGCCTCGTGATCTTGCTGACAACCTATGTTCACTGATCGAGAACGAAGTTCGCCCTGCACTTTGCTGCACAGTAACGGTATCTAAAGATGGCGTTATCGGTGATGACATTAACTTCTTCGCTGCAAACATCAAATCTCATGCTCGTCTTGCTTACGACAACGTATCAGACTGGCTAGAAACAGGTGCATCAGAGAAATGGCAACCATCAGAAGAGATTGCTGCAATTGTTTCTGATCTTCACCAATTTGCTCAAGCACGTTCAGCATGGCGCTCAGCAAACGCTGTTGTGTTCCCAGACCGCCCTGACTACCGCTTTGAACTGAGCGAAGATAACGATGTTGTTGCTATCCATGCTGACATGCGTCGTAGCGCAAACAAGCTGGTTGAAGAATCAATGATCAGCGCGAACATCTGTGCGGGCCGAGTACTAAAAGAAAGCTTCAACCAAGGTGTGTTTAACTGCCACTCTGGTTTCAAGGCTGAGAAAATCTCTGACGTTCTTGAACTGGTAAACCCGCAAGCGGAAACACCGTTCACTGAAGAGCAAATCGTTTCTCTAGAAGGTTTTGCTACTCTGCGTCGTTGGTTAGGCTCTTTAGATAACAGCTACTACGACAACCGTATTCGTAAATTCCAAGCGTACAGCGAGATCAGCAATGAGCCTGCACCGCACTACGCGATGGGTTTAGATATTTACGCAACTTGGACTTCTCCAATTCGTAAATATGGCGACATGATTAACCACCGTATGCTGAAAGCACACATCCTAGGTAAAGCGCCAATTCAAACACCAGATGAAACTATCGGTGATGAACTTGCCCTGCACCGCCGTCACCACGGCATGGCTGAGCGTAATGTTGGCGATTGGTTGTATGCTCGCACTCTAGCCAATGCCCCTGTAGAAGAAACTCGTTTCCAAGCTGAGATTTTCGATATTAACCGTGCAGGTATGCGTGTACGTTTACTTGAAAATGGTGCGGCTGCATTTATCCCTGGATCTCTCATTCTTGATAATAAAGAAAGAATAGAGTGCAACGGTGATATGGGTACTGTATCTATCGATAAAGAAATGGTATACAAACTGGGAGACGTTTTAGAAGTAGTTCTCTCAGAAGTTAATCAGGAAAACCGTAACTTAGTAGCAAAACCTACTCAAGTATTTGCGGACTTGCCTAGCGAGCCTGAAACGACAAACGAAACCGAAGCTTAAAGGCTTAAAGGCTTAAACAGCTACAGCTTTCAAGGTTACGGCTTTCAAGGTCAAAGCTTTCAAGGTCAAAGCTTTCAAGGTCAAAAGCTTCAAAGGTTCACTTCTAAAGGCGCTAATTATTAGCGCCTTTTTTGTAAATGTCTCATGCTTAAACAATACTTAAAAAAAACAATCAATAAGCAATCAATTTACAACGTCAAAGAAGCTCACTATGTCATCAATCACAGTTACTCAGTTCAGAAACTTCATTCCCAGGAGACGAGAACGTTATCCTGCCTCTAAAAACGGTATCTTCATGGTATCGAAAGGCAGCATTTCTTTTGAGTTACCCAATGGTACCCAAGCCTCGTTGCAAGCGGGAGATTTCACCCTTTACAATTCTGGTCAGATTAAAGACATCACGGTTAACACTGAAAATGGCGAATTCAGCGCAACCTGCTTAGATTTTGATTTGGCTATCTTTCAGAAGTTCATTAATCAGTTCAGCGATTTAGAATCCACTCGAATCCCAGACAAGTACATTAAGTTCAATCAAACGGATACTGAGCTCTGTCAGTTGAAAGATCTCATCATGTCACTGGCCAACTCTTCTTCTCAGAATGACTACGCACTCACTCAATTAGGCTTAAGTTTGCTGTCTTTGATGGTGGAACAGTACCCTGCTCTATTGGCTATTATTGCTCGAGCTTCAAGATTAACCGTGACCCAAAGAGTCATTCATTACATCGAGCAAAACATTGAAAACAATATCTCTTTGGATACGCTCGCCAGTTACATGGGAATGTCACCGGCTACGCTTAAACGTCGCTTATCCGCTGAAGATCTGTCGTTCTCAAACCTATTAAAGATAAAACGTATTGCTCATGCAGCCACTCAGTTAAGAACATCGGATAAGTCGATCACTCAAATCGCGTATGAGTCCGGTTTTAAAAGTGCCGCTCACTTCAGCACAGCCTTTAAAACGTATCACGGCAAAACACCAAAAGACTTCCGATCGCTAGTGGCACAAGCACAACTGCAAAGCGTCAAGCCGCAAGTTTAAACAAACAAAGTAATAGGATTGAAGTGAACGTCTTAGTTGGGGTGTAACCAAGTGTCTTCAATATTAGGCCACTTGGATTTGAGGTGAGGTCATTTGGTTTTGGGATTCAGCGGTTGAGTTTTGAGATTAAGCTAATTATCTTCAGGAACAGGCCACCAGCAAACGTGAAGCCCGAGTGACTATGACCAGAAGTACGATTTAGGGTCTTTTTCTATTTCCGCCAAAATAGCATCAAGATCCTTCGATTTAGGCAGGTACGGATAAGGCCCCCAATTCACAGAATCGGTTTCGACATCCCCCTCAAGCGGCACCATCACTAACCAACAAGATAACGACTCATCAAAAGTCACGCAGGCGATCTCGTTTGTATAATCACTGTGAGATGAGTCGAGTAGATAATGCGCCTGAGAAAACAGCACACCCCCCTCACACTCTTCATATAGGGATTTACCTAGCTCGACAGGTAAACTGCGATTTCGAGATGTACAGAGCCTCTCAGCTCCAATTAAAAGACGATTCAGTTCGATATGAATGACGGACATAACACCCCTTGTAACTTCATAGAAACTTCTAAGTAGTGAATTCCTCTACTTAGCTTAGGACTCAACAAACATTTTAGCGAACAAGCGCAACCAAAATACCCGCCCTGCTCCCAGAAACGAATCTTGCTTTCGGAAACCCAGAAAGCTACGACTCATCAAGCAAACAGCTATACATCGAGCGTATGGAATTTCACAAAAGTGTCATATAACCGACCTATCATATGCGACAAATGTTATTAACTAGGAGTTGTTTATGTTACGAGTCGCGCTTGCCTCTCTTTTATCCTTAGCCCTGTCTTCTCATGCTGCTTTAGCACAAGAAACCACTATTTCGGGCTCCACTTCAGTATCACGAGTGATGGATGTATTAGCTGAGGAGTACAACAAGACTCACCCTGATAACTATATTGCGGTTCAGGGCATTGGTTCTACAGCAGGTATTACGATGGTTAATAAAGGTGTCTCTGACATCGGTATGAGCTCGCGTTATTTAACCGACCGCGAACAGGACGATAAGTTGAAGGTATTTCCAATTGCCTTTGACGGCCTAGCTGTCGTAACTAACCGCTCAAACGCTGTAAGCAACGTTACACGTGAGCAGCTGTTCGATATATACAAAGGCAAAATCACGAACTGGAAAGCTGTGGGTGGCGCAGATCAGCCTATCGCAGTTGTCACTCGCGAGGCGTCTTCTGGTTCACGCTATAGCTTCGAAAGCTTGCTTGGTTTAACGAAGATCATTAATGACCGTCTAGTGTCTGACATCAACCCAAATAACTTGGTTGTAAACAGCAACAGCATGGTTAAAACGATTGTTAACCATAACCCGCATGCGATTGGTTTTATCTCTGTTGGTTCGATCGACCGTTCGATTAAAGCAATCACATTTGAAGGCGTAGAGCCAACATCTAAGAACATTGCTAACCACAGCTATGAATTGGCTCGCCCATTCTTGTTGCTGCATAAGACAGACTCAGTTTCTGACGAAAGCAAAGACTTCATCAAGTTCGTGAAGTCAAAGCAAGGGCAAGACCTTATCGAAGAATACGGCTACACTCGCATTAAATAAGTGAGTGAGTTTTATCTTATGAAAAAAGAGAGAGCATTAAGCTCTCTCTTTTTTTGGAATCTATATGGTTCGTTTAGAAGTGAAGTTGAATCACTGAAACGATCACAGCGCCAGGACGACGAATACCTTCGATTTCTACGCGAATTTCGCGTTCAATCTCTAGGCCTTTCTTAATTGGCGTTACTTTTGTTAGCGTACTTTTAGCACGAACATTACTGCCCGATTTAACAGGGTATGGGAAACGTACTTGGTTAAGACCAATGTTTACGACCATCTTCGCTGTTGGGAATTGAGATTTGTCAGGGTCAACACTGTCAGTCAATCGAGGAAGCAGAGATAAAGTTAAAAAACCATGTGCGATGGTTGTTTTGAACGGAGAGTCTGTTTCCGCTTTTTCAGGCTCAGTGTGAATCCACTGCATATCTTCAGTAACAAGGCCGAACTGGTTAATACGGTCTTGACTTACATTGATCCAGTCGCCAGTATGGATGACTTCACCGATCTGCTGATTAAGCTCATCAAACACAAGTTGTGCTTCAGGCTTAAGTACGATCGGCTGTTCCACCGGCATCTCTGGTGCATCTTCATTGACAGCAGGTTTGTGGTGATCACGAACCCACGCAAAGAAATGGCTATTTTGCGTACGATTAAGAAAGTCGCCCCAGTAATCTCTAAGAGCTGGAGACATCCATTGCATAAACTCTGAGTGTTGCGAAGACATGCTATCGCCTCGGTGTTTAAATAAATCAATGACTTTCATAAGAACCTCAATGCACAAAAAATTTCAATATAACTCCGTAATTTTGAAACACTTCACACTATTGTGCAAATGTTTTCGAGCATACACCCGTTAGCTGAACCTTGTTAAAATCATATTAAACATACACTTACCAATAAAACATCATTTTATTACAAAACCCAAATTAGAGTGTTAGCTCTATCACATAACAAACATTTGTTTATATAAAAGGCGTTTTTATTCATAAGTGGAATAAAAAAGGCTTAGCGCGATGCTAAGCCTTAGTTTTTACAAGGATTTAATTCCCCAAGGGTTGGTCTTGCAAGAGACAAATCTTACAAGACACTCAATCCCTATTCGTCATCAAGCGGAACCAGCTTGGTATTACCACCGTGTGCTTTCTCACGCTTACGTTGCACGAATGCGTAGAAGCCAGGGATTAGGAACGTACCCGCCAGTAATACACATAACAGACCGCCGATCAGTGAAATACCCAGAGAGTTCTGACTCACGTGACCTGCGCCCGCAGCAAAGATAAGCGGGAAGATACCTAAGATGAACGACCAAGACGTCATGTTCACAGCACGGAAACGTAACGTACCGCCCTTCACCGCCGCATCTTCAATCGGTGCGTCTTTCTCTTCACGCTCAACCTTTGCGAATTCCACAATCAAGATTGCGTTCTTCGCGGCCAAGGCTATCAAGAGAACCAAACCAATCTGTGCATATAGGTTCAACGGTGTGCCCGTTAGATTCAACGCTAAGAAGGAGCCTAAGGTTGCGACAGGTACCACGAGGATAATCGTAATCGGTATTGTCCAACTCTCGTATTGAGCCACCATAAACAGATAGATGAAGATCAGAGCCAGTGCGAAAGCAAAGATCGCTTGGTTACCTGCTAGTACTTCTTGGTAAGCCATGCCTGTCCATTCGTACTGATAACCCTGAGGCAATACTTCTGCAGCTACGCGTTCCATTGCCGCAATCGCATCACCACTTGAGTAACCTTCTGCAGGTTGACCTTGAATCACCGCACTGCGGTACATGTTGTAACGCCATGCTACATCCGGTTCAAAGATCTGGTCGTAAGTCACCAATGTGCTTAACGGGATCATCTCGCCATTAGACGAACGAACGTGGAATCGTTGTAGGTCGTCCATGCTGCTACGGTGTTCACTGTCAGCTTGCATGGTTACGCGGAAGTTCTTACCAAACATGGTGAAATCATTCACGTACAGAGAACCTAGGTTACCTTGTAGTGTTTGGAAGATTTCCGACAACGGAATACCAAGTTGCTGCGCTTTCTCACGGTCAATGTCGACATAGTAGTGCGGTACATTGGCACGGAAGGTACTGAATGTATGTGAAATTTCAGGCTGTTTTGCGGCCTCAGCAATCACGTCATTCATAACCATCGCTAGATCAGTACGGCTACGACCTAATGTATCTTCAAGAACGAACTCAAAACCAGACGCTGCACCCATACCCGGTACTGCTGGAGGTCCCATTGCAAATACAATCGCTTGAGGCAATTCTGTTGCTGCTCGACCGTTAATACGCTGTGAGATAGCTTGCGCTGAGTGTTGACCGTCCAGTGCGTTACGCATATCCCAATCATGCAGTTTGATAAATAGCGACGCACCATTCGAAGCAGAAGCGCCCGTCATGAATGCATAACCGTTTACCAGTGTCACACCATCAACACCCGGCTCTTGCTCAACCATCTCTAGCAATTGCTCAGTCACATCTTCTGTACGAGACAGTGATGCCGCGTCAGGAAGCTGCACGTTAACCAGCAAGATGCCTTTATCTTCTTGAGGTACAAATGCCGTAGACGTAGTTTTCGCGAAGTAAGTTACCGCCGCTAGTGCCACAACAAAGAAGGTAAACAGTAGAACACCCTTTTTCACAAGGAAGCCTGCAATTTGACCGTATTTGTTGGTTACGGATTCAAGACCACGGTTAAACGCTTGGTACCAACGTGCTGTGTTACCACCGCCCTGTTTAAGAACCAATGAACACAATGCTGGTGATAGCGTTAGTGCGTTAATAGAAGAGATAACAACCGCAATACAGATAGTCAGAGCGAACTGACGATACATGATGCCGGTGATACCTGGCAGCATCGCTACTGGAATGAATACTGCTAACAGAACCAATGTAGAAGTAATAATCGGACCCGTTACTTCTTTCATCGCGATGAGCGTTGCTTTACGCGGTGAAATGGCTGGGTCTTTAGCCATCGTGGTATCAACGTTCTCGATAACCAAGATCGCATCATCTACTACGATACCAATCGCTAGTATCAAACCAAACAGAGTTACCGTGTTGATGGTGAACCCCGTCATCTGCATGATTGCAAAGGTACCAATCAAAGATACCGGAATCGCAACCACAGGAATCAAGGTTGCACGCGCACTACCCAAGAACAGGTACGTTACCGCAATAACCAGCAAGATAGCTTCGATTAAGGTCTTTACTACCCCTTTGATCGACTCAGCAACGAATACTGTCGTGTCATAGCTCGCCTCATAAGCAACGCCTTCGGGGAAGTTTTTGCTTAGATTGTCCAGCATCGCCATTACCGCTTTACCACTTTCCAGCGCGTTAGCGTCTGATTGAAGTGACAGCGTTACGATTGAAGCGTCTTGACCACGGTATTTACCATTGCCGTCGTAGAACTTTTTACCAAGCTCAACACGTGCGATGTCTTTTAAGTAAACCGTTGAACCATCTTGGCTAGCGCGAAGCACAACATTTTCAAACTCATCAGCCGTTTCTAGTCGACCTTTGGTTACCAAGTTGAACTGCACTTCTTGTGCATTGTCGTAAGGTGCTGCACCAATACGGCCAGCTGCTACTTGAACGTTCTGTTCAGCCAAGGCGCGATTCACGTCAGAGGTGGTTATATTGAGGTTAGCCATTTTCTCAGGATCTAACCAAACACGCATCGCGTATTCGCCACCACCCAATACGTTAACTTCACTGATGCCCTTCACACGAGCCAGCTGGTCTTTAATGTTCAAGTTCACGTAGTTGATCAGGAATTGGTCGTTGTACTCACCGTTTGGCGAATAGAAGTTCAATACCATCAACAGGTCCGGAGAACGCTTCTTAACCGTTACACCCACCATTCTTACTTCTTGTGGAAGCTTCGATTCGATCTGAGCAACTCGGTTCTGAACGTTGACCTGAGCCATATCTGGATCAGTACCAACATCAAAGGTCACGTTAAGGTTGTATGAACCATCGTTAGCACTTTTAGAAGACATGTAGATCATATCTTCTACGCCGTTAACCGACGTTTCTATGGGGTCGGCTATCGCCTGTTCCACCACTTCAGCACTTGCGCCCGTGTAGAATGCCGAAACACTAACCGACGGTGGACTAATTTTTGGATATTCAGCCACTGGCAAGATAGCGAGAGAAATCGCACCCGCCAGCGTTAAGATTATGGATATAACAAGGGCGAATTTAGGCCTTTGAATAAAGAAACGACTTAACATAAATAGTCCCCTTACTCAGCTTGTTCAGCAGAAGCTTGAATACGAACAGACATACCATTACGTACACGCTGTAGGCCTTGAGTGATGACCGCGTCGTTTTTCTCTAATCCAGAATGAACAATCACGCCACCTTCAATCTGGCGACCCATCTCGATGTTTCTGCGCTCAGCAACGGGTTCGGCTTCGCCTTCAACTAATACCATCACGAAGTCACCTTCGAGGTCGGTCTGCACTGCGCGACGAGGAATAGTCACAACATCAATAGGTTGTTTTTCACGTAGATCAACGCGAACGTGTTGGCCTGGAAGTAGTTGCTGATTCGGGTTATCGGCAATCGCGCGCATCGCGATCGTACCAGTATTGAGGTTGATACGGTTGCCCAAGAAGTCAAGCTGACCTAGATGTTCGAACGCTTCACTATTTTCAAGCATGATCTGAACTTCAACACCTGCAGAGTCGCTGCTGCCATCGCCTTCAATGCGGTCCATACCTAGCTCAATACGCTCACGCTCACTGATGCTGAACGATGCGTGGATTGGGTCTAGGCTAACCAAAGTCGTCAGCACACCTGAAGACGGTGAAACCAGATCACCCGTGCTCACTTTGGTATCGCTAATACGGCCAGAGAAAGGCGCGATGATTTTGGTATGAGAAAGCTGAACATTCGCAGCATTTAGCTGTGCTTGGCTTGCTTCAAGCTGTGCTTGAGAACCTAACAAGTTTGCGGTTAATGCATCGAATTCGGATTGAGAGATGCTGCCTTTCGGGAGTAGGTTTTTACCACGATTAAAATCAAGCTCAGCTTTTTTAAGGTTCGCGTTCGCTTGAGCAACAGACGCTTTTGCGCTTGCTACTTCGGCTTCAAACGAAGAAGGTTCAATCGAGTAAAGCAATTGACCCTTTTCAACCATTTGGCCTTCATTGAAATGACGGCTTTGTAGGTAGCCAGAAACCTGCGCTGTAATAGCCGTGTCTTCAACGGCTTCTATACGACCGATATACGACTTACTTTGCTGGTGAGAAACAACGCTAACATCCTGTACAGCTACGAGAGGTAAAGGTGCTTGCTTGGCATTTTGAGCATCTTGCCCACACCCAGCAAGAATAAGAGAGCTTGCAAGAGCAGTAAGGATCAACTTTTTACGCATGGTTATACCGTCACTTATTAGTATTTGAACAGCATAAAATTTACGTAACACCTCTGTTACCATTGTCCGAGGAATATCAATTATAACCGGCCAAAGTGTATCAATATGTTAATTGAAACCAAGTGCTTATAAAGTGATTACAAACACGCTACAATTCCTAAGTAAATCAATCTCTCAGCTTTTGTTCTCTATGGATATTGTCTAACATAATGTATTGTCAGACAGATAAGCATTCACATTTAATTGTTAAGGAATTCTCATGATTTCAAAATGGGCTAAACGTTTCTATCAAATGGCGGAATTGGTCGGTTCTTGGAGTAAAGATCCTTCAACTCAAGTCGGCGCCGTAATCACTAAGCACAACCGCATCGTTTCTGTTGGTTTTAATGGCTACCCACATGGCGTGTCTGATAGTGCGGATACTGATGACAGAGAGATGAAGTACCTCAAGACGCTTCACGCTGAAGAAAATGCAATTTTATTTGCTAAACGTGATTTGGACAGCTGCGAAATCTGGGTGACGCATTTCCCTTGTCCAAACTGTGCTGCAAAAATCATCCAAACAGGTATTTCAGCGGTACATTGCCCAGAGCAAAGTGAAGATTTCCTTTCTCGCTGGGGCGACAAGATTAAAGTTAGCCAAGATATGTTTGAGCAAGCTGGTGTACAAGTGGATTGGTTACCACTCGCTGACCTAGACTAAGCTAACAGATAGTAAGAACAAAAAAGCCGAGATTCGATAGTATCGCTCTCGGCTTTCTTATGTTTGGACTTCTAGCTTGGGTGCTATAGTTTTGAGGCTATAGCTTGGTCACTATAAACTGATGAGCAAACTAAGCGTTCGTTGGGAATGCTTCCGCATACGCTTCCATAAAGTCTTTACGAATATCTTGCTCTAAATGAATCGCTTTTTCGGTCGGACAGAAGATCATAAAGTGCACTTCTTGCTCACCTGTCGAACTGCTTGTGATATGGATGTGAGGCTCAGAACCCGGAAGGTCAACGCCAGCGTGCTTTTCGATCACACCGTTGTAACGGCGAGCAACATCGATAAACTCTTCACAATGCTCTTCAATTTTCACAATAAGACCCGGCACCATAGGGTATAGGTTTACAAAGTCTTTCACCGTCACAAAAAAGTTATGATAAACATAGCGCTTCATAAAGTTGAGGTTCTTTACCGGATAAGTGAAGAACATACTATTAGGCAGCGTGGCTGTCTTGCCAGTAAAGTGATATTGCCCATGGTACAAATCGATTTCTTGAATCACAGTCGCCATCAAATTGTGCTCAATCACCTCACCGCTGATTTTACCCACTTCGATCCAGTCGCCGATTCTAAATGAGCGAGAACTCGCACGTTGAATAGAACCAGTGAAACACAAAATGATCTCTTTAGATGCGACAACTATAGCAACAGCAATGGCTGTTACCGACAGCGCAAACTCGCTGATTTCGGATTTCCACAGCACAAATAACGTCACAACAATAATCGCGAATGTGCCGTTTTTGGTTCGTGACATCCAGTTACGTTGGTCTTCGCTAAGGAAAGCAACATCACCTCTTATTTGAGATAAGGTGATTCGGCGAATGATTAAAATAATAGTAATAATCAACGCACTAAAAATAAACTTATGAGCGAGTAGAAAATCAATTACTTGCCACAACTTTTCCATTACTTATTCCTTTAGCTTTATAACGACGAGCTTTACAACAATTAGCGGAGACTTCGCTATGAAAAAGCGCTCAATTGTTGAGCGCTCGATTGTTGAGCGCTCGATTGTTGAGCGCTCGATTTCATTCTGGTATTAGCCAAGCTAAGGCTATCATTTTATCTTGGCAGAAGTAATAAATTGGCCAAAAGTTTCACACCAAATCACAACCGTATTAAATCGATTAAGATCAGTACCTTCGGGAAGCTCAACCATAAAGCGGTCGAATGTTTTCACATCTCCGACTCTCAGCAACTCATTCTTGCTGTCATTGAAAGCTTGCTCGGTTTCAATGAACTTAGGTGAGAGGTAAACCTTGTAATCAGGCCCCGGCGCCAATTCACCTTCAAAAGCGATCGCACTTTCAGATACTGAGACGATGCCTTCTCCCCAGTGCAAGAAATCACTGTCTTGTCGATCTTTAGTGAACTCACCCGTGTAGATAGCCTGCTCACTGATCGCTTCAACAGAACTTGAGGAAGGAGAATCAGGCTCAATCAAGATAGGTAATGCGTAAACACCCAGCCCAAAACCAAAAGCACCCACGGCTAAGTGGGTGCAAAGTAAAACTAACTTTTTCATCGCGTACTCCCTTATGCTTAAAGAGAGTATTATTGAATACTCTCAAAAATACAAAGAGATATAACGCTCTGATGCTCTATTTTTGGTAATGCGTCGCTGTACGTTGAGACAATTCGACAATCACTTTTACCGCTTGCTCCATACCTTGAATGGTAATGAACTCATGAATACCGTGGAAGTTGTAGCCACCAGTAAAGATATTCGGACATGGTAGTCCCATGAAAGATAAACGAGCACCGTCTGTACCACCTCGGATAGGCTTGATCATTGGCTCAACATCGCACTCAATCATCGCTTGCTTGGCCAATTCGATAATATGTTGATGCGGTTCAACCATCTCTTTCATGTTGAAGTAGCTATCGGTTAGCACCAGCTCAACACGGCCTTTCTCAAGACGCTCATTCAGCTCATCCACTTTCTGCTGCATGAATGCCTTACGCGCTTCTACACCCTCACGTTCAAAATCACGGATGATGTATCCCAGTTCAGATCGAGCCACACCCATTTCCGCCGATTTCAGGTGGTAAAAACCTTCATAACCTTCTGTGCACTCTGGTGTTTCTTGCGCAGGCATCATCAATTGGAATTGCGCTGCAATGTTCATCGAGTTCACCATTTTACCTTTTGCGGTACCCGGGTGAACGTTCACGCCATGACAAATAACATCGGCGCTCGTGGCATTAAAGTTCTCAAATTCCAACTCCCCTACTGGGCCACCATCGATGGTGTACGCCCACTCGGCGCCAAACTTTTCAACATCAAACAGGTTCGCACCGCGACCAATCTCTTCATCCGGCGTGAAACCAATGCAGATGTCGCCGTGTTTGATGTCTGGATTCGCTTTCAGGTAAGCAATTGCACTGATGATTTCAGCGATGCCCGCTTTGTTGTCGGCACCAAGCAGAGTTGTGCCGTCAGTCGTAATCAGGTCGTGACCATGTAAAGAATCAAGGTCTGGGTATTGGCTTGGGCTCAAACTCTCGCCACTTTCACCTAATTCAATCGTTCCACCTCGGTAATCTTTAATCACTTGCGGTTTCACGTTGGCACCTGATGCGTCAGGAGCGGTATCCATGTGTGCCACAAAGCCAATCGCAGGCACTGGATAATCGACATTCGACGGCAGTTTCGCCATCAAGTATCCATTGTCATCTAAAGACACATCAACTAAGTCTAATGCCACCAATTCTAACTTTAAGGCTTCAGCAAAGGTAATTTGACCCGGTGAACTTGGGCATTGCTGATTAGAAGGATCGGATTTGGTATCAAAAGTAACGTAATTCAGAAAACGTTCTACAAGCTTTTCCATAATTCATCTCACCATGGATTAAGTAATTGATTTACTGACTATTATGCCGATAAGCGATGCATCGTTAAATAAATACAAACACAGAGTCAGTAGCGAGGTTTTTCATCTTACGCCCCTGACCATGTATGTAATTGCTCTAAATCATTATTGTGCGAAATTAGATGCACTTCCTATACTTGAAAACAGAGGGTTTCGTCAGTTCAACATTGCATACGGATGATAAGAGATCGCTTTGTACGCATTCTACGCCCTCCGCTCTCAGCCTAAAAAAAGTACAAAGTGGATGATGATCACAATTTATCCTTGATGCAGAATCTGTCATACGTTACACGGAGACACAGTTATGACGATTAATAAATATTTCATTTTCTCTCCTCAAGCCTCTGAGGAAACGCTTCAACCAGTATTAACTGAGAAAGAAGTTCAAAGGCAGGAAGCTCTAAGACAGGCGCAGATCCAGGGTGGATTAGACACAAACGCGACCTCGTAACTCAATGAATACCTAGCACTATTAAGACCCCTATAAAAAAGCTCTACGCTCTATCCTGTAGAGCTTTTTTATTTTTGATCGGTTATCCTCTCCCCTACTCCCAAACAAGCTGAACATTAAACCTTCACTCATTGCTTGTTGTTCTTCACTTCTCGCTCACCAATTGGCTCATAGTTTCTCGCGAATGTATTTTCACGCATTGCACACACTAGCTTGCAGCGCTGAGAAATGACTCACTAAACTCCCCGATGCCATACCTTGTCGTGTCATTTTGTGCTAATAATTCATATTCGTTTTCATTCCTCACTCGCCCTCTTTTCAAAACTATAATGCGAGTACCAGAGAACCTAACCACAGGAACCCCGAATTCAATGGAATATTCAAAGCTAGGAAGTAGTCAAATTCCCGTTTCCCGTATCTGTCTTGGCAGCATGACTTGGGGGCTACAAAATACGCAACAGCAAGCCGACCAACAGATCGAATACGCATTAAGCCAAGGTATTAACTTTATCGATACCGCAGAGATGTACGCGGTTCCACCTTCTCCAGACACCTACGGCAAAACAGAAGCGATCATTGGCAACTGGTTATCGCGTAACCCACAGCGTCGCCAAGAGTTGATCATCGCAAGCAAAATTGCCGGGCCTGGACTTCCTTGGGTTCGAGATGGTGGGCCGATAACAGGTGAAGCCGTAATCGCAGCCGTTGATGCATCATTAAAGCGCCTACAAACAGACTATATCGACCTTTACCAACTTCATTGGCCAAATCGTACAACGCCTCACTTTGGTAAGCATTTCCCGAATCACATTCGATTCAGTGATATTGACCGAAAGCAGCATGAAGCTGAGATGTTGGAAATCCTACAAGCACTGGCAAGCTGTATTAAGGCGGGGAAAATTCGCCATGTCGGGCTTTCAGATGATTCTACTTGGGGCATTAACACATACCTCAAGCTGAGTGAAAAACACGATTTGCCACGTATGGTTTCGATTCAGAATGAATTTAGCCTACTGCACGCAAAAGACTGGCCATATCTGATTGAGAACTGTGTGCATGAAGATGTCGCTTATCTGCCATGGTCACCTTTAGCTGCAGGCATGTTGAGTGGAAAGTACATTGATGGCGCAAGACCTGAAGGCAGCCGTTGGACTTACATGCAACGTAAAGGCATTTTCCGTGACACTGAATCTGCCAACGAAGCGGTTAAAGGCTATGTTGAAGTGGCGAATGCTCATGGGTTCACTCCGAGCCAACTGGCATTGGCTTGGTGTAATCAAGTTGATGGGGTGACGTCCACCATCATTGGTGCAACTACGATGGAGCAGCTAAAAGAGAACGTAGCCGCTTTCAGTAAACCGCTATCAGAAGAGATCCTGACTGATATCAACACAGTATTTAAACGCTACCCGGCTCCGTATTAGGCTGTCAGTTCAGCTTAACTTAGGTGAGTTAATCCCATAAGAGCGCGCTATTTAGTGCGCTTTTCTTTTTTAAGTGAGTTGCTTTTGCTTTTTATGTAGATCGTATTGAGTCATCACGCTTTTGGTTCGCCAACCTTTGCTCTATAATGCGCGGGCTTATATCTAGGATAAAAACATGATTTCAAAAAACCAATTAAAACTCCTTCGTGCTTTGGGCCAAAAGAAACAACGTAAAGCCCACGGCCTGTTTCTAGTTCAAGGTGAAAAGAACGTTCTTGAGCTGTTCAATAGTGACTTAGTGGTGAAGAACGTCTTTGCTACCACTGATTTCTTATCTGAAAATCATGCTTCACTGATTGAGTTTGATTGTGTTGAAGCCTCGCTGGATGACCTAACCAAATCGAGTACTTTGGTAAGCAACAATGCCGCGATTGCGGTTGTTGAGATCCCAACGTTTGAGCTACCAGAAGCAACAGGACTGATGATTGCACTTGATGGTGTTTCAGACCCTGGCAACCTAGGTACGATTATTCGCGTAGCAGACTGGTATGGCATCAAGCATATTGTTGCGAGCAGCGATTGCGCAGACCCATACAGCCCTAAAACGATCAGCGCGACTATGGGCAGCTTTGGCCGCGTGCACGTAAGCCAAACAGACTTACCCGCATACTTAGAGCAAGCGAACCTACCGGTTTACGGTGCATTTTTAGAAGGCGAAAGTGTTCATAAGACTGACTTCACTGCAAATGGCATTTTGCTTATGGGCAGCGAGTCTCACGGTATTCGTGAACACGCCGCTAAATACGTGACAGATAAGATTACGATTCCAGCATTCGGTGGCGCAGAGTCTTTGAACGTTGCAATGGCGACTGGCATCATTCTCGACAACATGCGTCGTCAGCACAGCTAATCGATTCAAGAGAAACAGCTAGCCAGATTTAGCGGATACAAAGAGCAAGATTCCCTATCTTGCTCGTCCCTCACAGTAGGGAATGACGTAAAAAAGAGAATCGAGGTAAAGTTTACTTCAGCCGTCATCCTCAAGAAGGAGGGACGACTGAGTTGGGGATCTTTTTTGAGGACGGTTTATTTCAAGTAACAGAATTACTTTTCTAGCATTGCCAACTTATCAGCTACACCATTCCACTTTTCAGCGTCATCCATTGGTGCTTTTACTTCCGTTTGCACAGGCCAAATCTCAGCAAGCTCTGCGTTCACTTCGATAAAGATCTTTTGATCTTCTGGCAGTTCATCTTCTTGGAAGATTGCTTGAGCATCACATTCAGGTACACACAAGCCACAATCAATACATTCGATTGGATTGATTACCATGAAATTTGGGCCTTCATGGAACGCATCTGCGGGGCACACTGCCACACAGTCTGTGTATTTACATTGAATACAATTATCGCCTACGACAAATGCCATGATGCTCTGCTCTATAAGTTAGTCAAAATTGAAGAATGGGGGATAATACTCATCCCAAAGCAAAATTCAACATCATACGGCTCTAATATCGTGTCTATTTGCTCCATGTTTCCAAATTAGTATGACAGATAAATCAATTTCTCGTAAAATGCGCGCCATTGTGAGCTTATCGCTTCTTCGAACATCAGTGTTTCCATCAAACTCTGTATTGAGAAACGATCTAGCTAAGACACCTATAAAAACGAGACATCGAAATGATACGTTTAACCGAAATTAAACTCCCACTAGACCATGAAGAGTCTGCGATTCAAGACGCTATTGAAGCGAAACTTGGGATTAACTCTGATCAGGTACTCTCTTTTAATATCTTTAAACGTGGCTACGATGCTCGTAAGAAATCAAAGATCTTACTTATCTACACGCTTGACGTTCTCGTTGAAAACGAAGCTGAGTTGTTAGAACAATTCATTAGCGACCCGCACGTAAAAGTGACTCCTGATATGGAGTACAAGTTTGTTGCTAAAGCGGTTGAGAACCAAACTGAGCGCCCTGTGGTTATCGGCTTTGGCCCATGTGGTCTATTCGCTGGCCTAGTGCTTGCTCAAATGGGTTTCAACCCAATCATCGTTGAGCGCGGTAAAGAAGTTCGTGAGCGTACTAAAGATACCTTTGGTTTCTGGCGTAAGCGTACACTGAACACTGAATCAAATGTGCAGTTTGGTGAAGGCGGCGCAGGCACATTCTCGGACGGTAAGCTATACAGCCAAGTTAAAGATCCAAAGCACTACGGCCGTAAAGTAATTGAAGAGTTCGTTGCTGCGGGTGCACCAGAAGAAATTCTATACGTAAGTAAGCCGCACATCGGTACCTTTAAACTGGTTACCATGATCGAAAAGATGCGCGCTTCTATCATTGAACTCGGCGGTGAAATCCGTTTCAGCACTCGTGTTGACGACGTTCATATGGAAGATGGTCAAATCACTGGCCTAACGCTTTCTAACGGTGAAGAGATCAAATCTCGTCACGTGGTATTGGCTGTTGGCCACAGTGCTCGTGACACATTTGAAATGCTGTACGATCGCGGCGTTTATATGGAAGCGAAGCCTTTCTCTGTTGGTTTCCGTATCGAACACAAGCAATCAATGATCGATGAAGCTCGTTTCGGTAAGAACGCAGGCAACCCAATCCTAGGTGCTGCGGACTACAAACTGGTTCACCACTGTAAGAATGGCCGCACTGTATACAGCTTCTGTATGTGCCCAGGCGGTACTGTAGTAGCGGCAACGTCTGAAGAAGGCCGCGTAGTAACTAACGGCATGAGCCAATACTCTCGTGCAGAACGTAACGCAAACAGCGCAATCGTTGTAGGTATCGACCCAGAGCGTGATTACCCAGGTGACGCACTGGCTGGTATCCGTTTACAGCGTGAGCTAGAAAGCGGCGCCTATGTTCTTGGTGGTGAAAACTACGATGCACCCGCTCAGAAAATCGGTGACTTCTTGAAAGGTCGCGATCCAAGTGCAATCGGTGAAGTACAACCGTCATTCACGCCGGGTATCCACCTGACTGATATTTCAAAAGCGCTGCCTGATTTTGCTATCGAAGCGATTCGTGAAGCAATCCCAGCGTTCGAGAAGAAGATCAAAGGTTTCTCTACGCCAGACGGCCTACTAACCGGTGTTGAGACTCGTACGTCTTCTCCTGTATGCATCAAACGTGGCAAAGACTTCCAAAGCATCAACCTTAAGGGCTTCTTCCCCGCTGGTGAAGGTGCAGGCTACGCAGGCGGCATCCTGTCTGCTGGTATCGACGGCATTAAGGCTGCAGAAGCGCTAGCACTATCAATGGTAGAGCAGAACCAAGCTGAGAAGATTGAGATCGCTTAAGCGCTTTCGATAAAACAAAGCTAGATCGCAATCAACCAAAACTAAAAATCCAGTGTCTTGTCGACACTGGATTTTTTTATTGCATAAAGGTATCTAGAGTTATTAAGTCACGACTTCGTCAGCGTTACGTGCAAGTCTCTTTTGACCAGTTCACACCATCATCTGAACACTCAAATCGACTTGTTCCATTTTGGTAATAATAACCTTTAGTCCAGTTACCTTGAGAATATCTAGACGTTATCGTTTGAGTATAATCAAACGGCGTATTTTCAATGTGCGCATACTTATGTCGGTTCCAGCTGTCAGAGCCATATGAACTATTGTCATTAAAATCTACCGATAGATAGTTGAGCGCATCAAAGTCGCTGCGCGACACATTATCTAACGAATCACCAAGATTAACCCACTCTGGATGTGGTGCGTTATTCTCAAAATTAAATTTCGCTTGTACTTGGGTAAACTGGTCTTTGTAGTCACCGACAAGATCTGCCGTCAAGGTTTGCATAAAGCCCGCACCAACGTCTTGACGAGAACAGCTGTCCCAATCAGGTTGTTGAGACCCGCTACGGTTAATCACACCAAAAGTAGTCAATGAGTTAGGCAGAACCTGCTGCTTGATGGTCTCTTTCACTGAACATGAATATTCCGTTCCATCACTATTCAATGAGAACAAAGCTGCTTTGTCATACTCTAAGCCATCTTTCTTCTGACCATTACGCTCAAAATGTTCACTTAACGCCAGTTCTGTCTGCAGGTCGGCTGAAACTTCATGTTCAATGACAATCAGCTTGTCCGCAGTCATCACTGTTTTAACTTTATACCACTTATTAATTTCGTTCTTCTTGGCGTAGTCCCAATGCTGCCAGTAATAGTCAACATAAGCTTGCTGGGCTGTTGGGTTCTCTTTTTGAATCTCTTTGGTCTCTTGATACGACTTTTTAATGGCAGGCATCATCTTCTGCGCTAAATCGTAGAGCTCAGTGTTTTGATCTTTAACGAAATCACCATACAAGTCCTCGACTGCGATGTTGTATCGGTTCGCAATTCGGAAGTCATGCTCTTTCACATTTTGGATAATACTATTTTGGGTGTTCACGGCTTGCTTCAAAGCAGAACAACTGTTTAAACCACCTTTATACAAGTCGGCTTGGATCTGATTCCATAACACGGTCGTAAGTGGCGTAGTCGACTTAATTTCTTGCTCAGAACTCACCGTCATGACTGGCGGAAATATTAACTGATAAGGTTCAGTAATCGGTGAATTTGGGCTGTCCGCATCAATAGCGCCCACTGGCACATTCACTACGATTGGAGCGTAGTCCATACAGTCTGAGTTAGAGCCCGTCAAAGATAGCTCATAGCTGCCCTCATGGTCCGTGATACTGCTAGGCTCACCTTCATCTAATACGCCATTATAATTGATATCTAGAAACGCGGTCGCCCCGGAAATATACCCGTCAATGGCGACACCTTGTAAGGTTCTCGTTTGAGGAGCAGGAGCACTTGTGTTGCTACCACCGCCTCCTCCGCCACAAGCCGTAAGGCCACCAGCTATAAGTGCGATAGAAATAAGCTTAAGTTTCATTCGATTAGATCCTAATGAAATACATTATAAATGGAATTGTCATTGGGGGGATGACCGGAAATGACTGTGGTAGTCATAGCCAGCCATAATAGCGATTAGCATTAGAAAGAAACACGAAAGGGTGATAGCCGATTCGTGCATGTTTTCATTTTGAACAGAAACTAAAAGATGGGGAAATGGGGTTAAAATTGGACTATTTACTTCTCGCTCGAAGCTATCCAAAGCTTATAAAAGTCACTATAACCGGTTTGGTTAATCTCTACGCCATGAACCTCAACACTATTAAAAACCTTCTCTTTGCCGTGAAATAACGGACAAAGTAACTTCTGTTGATAAAGCGAATCTTCAATCTCTTTCAAGTCGATCATCGGGTTCTCGCCACTCACAGCGGCTCTAACTCTCTTGCAATGCGCCTTCATCTCAGAATTGTTGAAAATGAATCTGAGCCCAGAGGAAGCAAGTAGCCAATCGTAAAGGCCATAATCGGCTGGCTGTTCGATAACTTCTTCAATGAATAACAGGTCTGCCGATTCACTCATGGAGCTAGGGTCACTGATATTGGGAAGCTCAACAACTTCAATAACGACACCTGTCTTTGCAATCGTTTGTTGCAGCCAGTCAGCCATCTCTTGAAGTAAAGGAATCGTCATTCTAGGTCGTGTTAACACAACAGTGCCCGTCAAAATAGGAATGGGATTGCTGCATGTTAATTTACTCGGCGAGAAAGACAGATCATCCGTCACCATATCAACATCAAACACTTTACTGCTGGACTTGATAAACGATACCAGCCTATCGAGTTCTTCAGGGGTTATGCCCGAGTTTTCTCTACGATTAACCGCAAGATACGAAAGTGCATTGATAGTGGTTTCTTCAGCAACACCAGATTGATTAAAGCTCAGAGTGTGGTCATTCAAACCTTCTATGTCGGTGAGCGTTATCTGTTCTAACAAGGCATTTTGAGCAAAGTAACCTCGGTGACGTTTAAGAACCAAGCGCTCTTCGCTCCAATCATCTAATGAGAAAGGACCAGTTCCAATATAGGCACTGCGACCGCTCGAAAAATAAGTACGCTTGCAACGGTAAATAGACGCGTGAGGACTACTCAATGCATAGAGAAACATTGGGTTTGCGTGTGTTAGCTCAATAGTCAGTTGTTTATCACCCACAACTTGAACATCACTGACCTGATCAAATAAAGACTGTACCGGACCTTCGATATTTTTTAGCTGCAACAAACATTGAGCAACATCTTTAGCCGTTAAAGTTTCACCGTCGTGGAATAACACATTCGGTCTCAACCAAAAATGCAGAAAGCGCCCTTCCATCTTCCAATGGTGCGCAAGGCTCGCTTGGGGATTTCCCTCATGATCTTGGACGAGTAACGTATTGTAGAGACTTCTTAAGATGTGATGTTCGGCGGTTCGGTATGTTTTTGCTGGCTCAAGGTTATCGACCCACGGATATTGAGTGATCAGCAAATGGTCATGTTGTTGATTGAACAGACTATGCTTTTCAGTCGCTAGCGTCAGTGCCTTTATTGCAGCATCACCATAGCTTTCTAGAAGACGAGGAATAACGTTAAAGCACCCTTGTTCTAACTGAAGCGCTAACACTTGTTCTAATGCTTCGGGAAAGCTGACCAAAATTCTAAATTGGCTAAGCTTCCCTCTTCCTTTAGACGGAATCCAACAAATCCAGCGATATTCCGATAAGCATTTAAGAATGATCGAAGTGTTTCTGCGAGACGTCGATAACGAGTGTTCTAGATCATCGATCGTTAGGTGATACTCTTCACCTAATTCATACTTTGCAATAAGCTGTTGAAGTCTACGTAAGTTAGCGTCGTTCAATGGATATCCGAATTAAGCGTCTAGAGGAACGAGAATAGCTGTAACCCAAATGGGAGGTCTATTTACTCGTTCAAGTTGGAATATGCTTTATGAAACTGTTGATATAAATAATATCAAGATCCAACTTAATTTATAAACACCTCTTTTAGCAAACAAAATAATCACTGATCGTGCATATTCAGTGACAAAAATAAGTGGGAGATTAATCCTCCACCGGATTCGCTATTTGCTCTGCATTCCACTTACCTTCATGAATCGCCGAGTTGACGTCTCTTCTTGGTAGCCACCCCATGGTTTCAAGTTCTGGTTTATCTTTGAAGTGATCAACGTAGCCAATACACAGGTACGCCACAATATCGATGTTTTCCGGGATATCGAGTGCGTCTCGCAGGACAGAATCATGGAGAATGCTCACCCAACCTAACCCAAGGTTTTCAGCTCTTGCCGCGAGCCACAAGTTTTGAACCGCACACACGGTGCTGTACAGATCCATCTCTTGTTTGATGGTTCTGCCTAAAACTACTTTTCCGGTTCGGTTGCGATCGCAAGTCACGCAGATTCCGATAGGTGATTCAACAATACCTTCAAGCTTTAGTCGCTTATACATCGCCTGTTTTTCATCGGCGAACATTTCCGCTGATTCGGCATGTGCTTGATTAAAACCGGCTTTGATTTGTTGCTTAGTTTCGATATCACGGACAACGACAAAATCCCAAGGCTGCATAAAGCCAACGCTAGGAGCATGGTGCGCTGCAGTTAACACACGCATCAACACATCGTCAGGGATCTCTTCTGGAAGAAACTGACCACGAACATCTCGGCGAGAAAAAATCGTTTTATATACTGCATCGCGTTCATTCGGCGTAATTTCCATACATCCCTGTCTTATCGTCGTCTTATTGAGCCAGTATTATCCAACTAAAGTGTGTATGTTGCTAGGGCGTGTTGACCTTTCGTGGTTAAATTTTGTTCGGATGGGGACGCCTAGTCAAAAGCGTTTTAATCGCGGCGAGGGAGAAGTAGCCTAGTCATTCTAAGCAAATCTCCCTCAACAAAGAGTAAAACGCTTTTTGCGGGGGCGCCCAGCTCGAATCCTTCGGGCAGCGTTTGCTG
>NZ_JBFRRH010000078.1:65435-68848 GCF_041472995.1 Vibrio sp. 10N.261.46.A3
TGCAAAAATCAGCTCGAAAGGTCAACATGCCCTAGTAGTACACAAGCAACATGGTAGAATGCCGCCATTAATCTTATCCTTGTATAAGATTGTTAAACCTTTCCATCGCTATTTAGCCAAATCATACCGAGAAACTTATGCCATTTTCCAAGCTTGGATTAAGCTCACCTATTGTTAAAGCCGTTGCAAAACAAGGCTACGAAAAGCCAACCTCTATTCAAGAAAAAGCAATTCCGATTGTGCTTTCTGGTAAGAACCTTATTGCGGCAGCACAAACAGGTACAGGTAAAACTGCGAGCTTTGTTCTCCCTATCTTAGAAATGCTAAGCAAAGGTGAAACGCAGCGTAAAAAACGTATCCGCGCAGTTATCCTGACGCCAACGCGTGAACTGGCAGTTCAGGTTGAACAGAACATTACTAAGTACGCGAAGTTCCTAAACCTAACATCATTAGCGATGTACGGTGGCGTGTCTTACCAGCACCAGAAAGACCGTTTGATTGAAGGTGTCGACATTCTTGTAGCAACACCAGGTCGTTTGATCGACATGTACGGACAACGTGCCGTTCACTTTGATGAAGTGGAAGTACTGGTTCTAGATGAAGCTGACCGCATGCTAGACATGGGTTTCATTGAAGACATCAACAAGATCATCGCGCGTCTACCACAAGACATCCAAAACCTACTGTTCTCAGCAACGCTTTCAACGCCAGTGCGTGCGCTAGCGAAAAGCGCAATCAGTGAAGCGGAAGAGATTTCGATTGCCAAGACTGATGCGTCTAAAGCGAACATTGAGCAATGGTTGGTAACCGTAGATAAAGACCGTAAGTCAGCACTATTGAGCCACATGATTACCGAAGGTAACTGGGATCAAGCGCTTATCTTTATCGAAACCAAGCACGGCGCGGCTAAGTTGGTTGCTCAACTTGAGAAACGTGGCATTCAAGCGGAAGCTTTCCACAGTGGACGTAGCCAAGCAATTCGTGAAAAGATCTTGGCTGACTTTAAGAAAGGTCGCCTAAAATACTTAGTCGCGACGGGTGTTGCTGCTCGTGGTATCGATATCGACAACCTAAGCCGCGTAGTGAACTACGACATGCCTTTCCCAGCAGATGATTATGTTCACCGTATTGGTCGTACAGGCCGTGCTGATGCATCTGGCGAAGCGATCTCTTTCCTATCGAAAGATAACTTCAAGAACCTGTGCATCATTGAAAAGCGTCTGGGTCACTTGATTGAACGTCGCGTTGTTGAAGGTTTCGAACCACGCAAAGAAGTGCCAATCTCAGTATTGAACTTCGTTCCTAAGAAGAAAAGAGAACAGCAACAAGACTAAGTAATCTCAGCGACAGAAAATGCAAAGTTGCATTAACCAAAAGAAAAGTCGCGTTAGCCAAAATGAAAATAAAACGAAGCCCTATGTGGCTTCGTTTTGTTCTTTGAAATACATATAACGTTGAGGCAATAAGATGATCACTCCTATCGCAACGAGATTAACCCGCGACCAAGACCTAAAGCTTGAGATCCAAAGGTTAGTGACCACACACAACATCTCGGCAGGCTCTATCGCATCTTGTGTCGGTTGTGTCTCTCAGCTCAATATTCGTTTAGCTAATGCGAACAACACCAAGCTCGTCCAAGCTCCGTTCGAAATTGTGTCTCTTATGGCGACGCTAACCCCGAACCACCAGCATGTTCATATATCCGTTGCTGATGAAAATGGCAATGTGATTGGTGGGCATTTACTGGAAGGAACAATAATCGCAACCACAGCTGAACTGATCGTTCACCGCTACGATACTTTGACCTTCAACAGAGAGCATGACGATTCAACGGGTTACACTGAGCTCACTATTCGCAACACTCAATAGATTTACCCATAGCTACACCAAACGCCCCATATAAAGCGATACTACCAAACAGCAATTAGGAAACACGATGGCTTCAAACTCCGCAGATTCCGTTATCGTTCTCGATTTCGAAACCACAGGCTTATCACCCAATATGGGCGATCGAGCGATTGAGATCGGTGCGGTAAAACTCGTTAACGGCGAAGTCGTCGACACCTTCCAACAGCTCATGAACCCGGGGTTTCGTGTGAGTGGCTTCATTGAGAGCTACACCGGCATTACTAACCGTATGCTGAGCACCGCGGCCAGTTGTAGTGAAGTGATGGATGAGTTTGCTGACTTTATTCAAGACAGTCAGCTTGTGGCTCATAATGCATCGTTTGATAAACGCTTTCTCGACGCAGAATTAGACGATATAGGGCGTGATTACAACGGACAGTTTGCATGCTCGATGTTGATTGCTCGTCGGTTAATCCAAGACGCACCAACCCATAAATTGGGCGACCTAGTTCGATTCAAGCGCATAGATAACGACGGCACTTTCCACAGAGCATTAGCCGATTCAGAAATGACAGCAAGGTTGTGGCTGTTAATGATCGATGAGCTGCAGTGTGACCACGGTATTCAACAACCGAGCTTCCAATTAATGCAGAAAATATCGAAGACAGCCAAAGGTTCGATTCCAAAACTACTGATGAGCAACAGGGGTTAGGTTCCGAAATTCACCTTAAAGTTTGATGAAAGGCTAGCTCGACATAACCGCTAGCCTTTAAAAGGGCGCTCTACTCTTGCAATGACTCCAACGTTCCTTTAAGGCTTTCTAACTCATTCATAAAATACGCCCACTGCTTGTTACTGCTGGTCGCGGCGATATCTACTAAAAAATTGGCTGATGTTTCCATATTTTGGTTGAGCTGCGGCTCAAGTTCATCAGGATAATAAGCTTCATTGTTTAAAAGCAACTTCATGATAATCGGCTGAGCAATATGCAGATCGCTCTTCTTTGCCATCAGCGTCGTTAGCTCTTGATAGGTGTTGTTTTGATATTGTCGCCAGCTGTTATTGGTGTTTACCCACTCTTGAGACCAAGCCAAAATAATCTGTTTTTGTTCTTTCGACACCGAACCTAACCATCGCTCTGCACGCTCTTCTATTCTAGTTCGGTATCGCTCTCTCGAATCGGCATCATTCAACGACAACCTTTCTTCATAATAGTCTTGCTGCTTTTCACGAAAGTTCTTTAAAAACTCCCTGTCTTGCTCAGGGCTAAGCTGCATACTCAAGGCGTAAAGATCTGGAGCGAACTTATTAACGATTGAGCGAATATGCTCTTTAGTTTGTTCACTTTGACCCACAATAAAAGCGGGATTCATATCCGACCGATCTACGTTTTGAATCGCTTCTAATTGCGAGATATACAGAGGTAACTGAGTTTCTTTATGCCATTTCTGTAATATATCTAATCGCTCTTCAAGCTCGGATTCTTGGCTATTTGAGAGGGAAACAAAATCTTCTATATAGCTAACGACAAACCAACCTATATTGTTATATACCCGTGATCATTG
>NZ_JBFRRH010000079.1:0-55908 GCF_041472995.1 Vibrio sp. 10N.261.46.A3
CTTCTCTCTTCTCTCTTCTCTCTTCTCTCTTCTCTCTTCTATACAGGTATATACAGTACTTTTCTGTCAAAACCACTGTATACACCTGTGTAAAGCTCACATTTTTTCAACTTATGAGACAAAACAGCAAATTCATTCAAATTTAATTTATCAAATAATTTCAATGGCTTAATTACATTTCACCCATAATTCCAGACAAAATCGTCCAATAATCCCGCAAAAAACGCTTGATCTTATAAGTAACTAAAACTACTGTATACACATACAGCATGTATATAAGGACAGCAAAATGATTCAAGCACACGTTAAAGCCCAACACTCTAGCCCGCTAGTTCACTGCGCATTTACATCAGTTTCTCGTAAAAGCAAAAATTCAAACGAGGAAGCGTTGTTTGCAAGAATGGCGTTGCTGTCCAATCAACACCAGTGGCTACTTTTTACGGCTCAAACACCAAGACCATCGGCTAAGCAGCTTAAGCAACATAATGTTTGCTGCGACCGTGTTATTCATATGAAAGCCTCTCATCAAATGACTGAAGTAGAAACTGTTGAGAAAGCAATCCGCTCTAAGAATGCAAGCGCGATAGTTGCAAGTTCATCGATTGATCAGTTCAGCCAACAGTACCTAAGAACATTAGGGTTACGCTTTCAATGTGAAGTCTTCTTTATGGATGCAAATTCAGAGCGTATTCACTAGGCTATATTGCTTAATAACATTTTGGCTCAAAAACATGGTCCACAAACTTAGCTTAATCTTTTAGCTAACAAACTTAAGTTAACTTAATAAACAATTCGCCAAAACACAGTCCAAACATACTGCCTTCCCCTGCCCTACAATTCGCCAATTTTTTAGCGGATTGTTAGGCGGGGGTTTTTATTTAAACAATAGATTTAGCAATCGTTTGCTTTTTCTCTGGAAGCAAATAGTAGATTGGGTATAATGCCCGTCTAATCATGTGCACACCGCACTTCTCTGTATGACGTTTGATAAAAGATAGGAATGTCTAAATGAGCCTTGCTGATCAAGTTCTTGCCGTAAATGATGACCTACCAATCCGTACTGATAAACCTGTCCACAGCGGCAAGGTTCGTTCGGTCTACTGGTTAACTGAAGAAGATAGCCAACGACTAATTAAAGAGAAAGGCTACGATGTAGCACCAGATGCGCCTTTAGCAATCATGGTGATCAGTGACCGTATCTCCGCATTTGATTGTATCTGGCGTGGTGAAGGGAATCTTAAAGGTGTTCCAGGTAAGGGAGCGGCTCTGAATGCTATCTCTAACCACTGGTTCAAATTGTTTAAAGACAACGGACTTGCTGACAGTCATATTCTTGATATCCCTCACCCGTTTGTATGGATTGTACAAAAAGCTCGCCCAGTCATGATCGAGGCGATTTGTCGTCAATACATCACAGGTTCAATGTGGCGTGCATACGCAAACGGCGAACGTGAATTCTGTGGTATCGAGATGCCTGAAGGCCTTGAGAAAGACAAGAAGTTGCCTGAGCTACTTATCACGCCTTCAACAAAAGGGATTCTGAAAGGTATTCCTGGCGTTCCAGAAGCTGACGATGTGAACATCACACGTAACAACATCGAAGATAACTTCGCAGCATTCAACTTTACTCAAGCAAGCGACATCGCGCATTACGAAAAACTTCTTAAAGAAGGCTTCAACGTAATCAGCCAAGCGCTAGCAAAAGTAGACCAAACCTTTGTTGATACCAAATTTGAGTTTGGCTACGTCAACGATGCTCAAGGCAAAGAAAAGCTTATCTACATGGATGAAGTGGGCACTCCAGATTCATCTCGCATTTGGGAT
Source organism: Vibrio sp. 10N.261.46.A3 (assembly GCF_041472995.1). Lineage (NCBI taxonomy): Bacteria > Pseudomonadati > Pseudomonadota > Gammaproteobacteria > Vibrionales > Vibrionaceae > Vibrio > Vibrio sp. 10N.261.46.A3. The sequence goes on from NZ_JBFRRH010000079.1 coordinate 1,825, forward strand.
ACTCAGGAATACAACAACGGCAACATCGTTGAGAATTCAAAAGAAGGCTTCCGTCAGTTCTTGCTTAACTACTTCCCTGATGCCGACATTCTTTTGAACAAAGAACGTATGCCAGAACGTGAAGCATTGGCTCGTGACAATGAACTTCCACTGGATTCACTAATGTCTCTGTCTCGCACTTACCTTGATATCGCAGCGAAAATCACAGGTGCGGAGATCGTACTGAGCGAAAATCCGAAGCAAGAGATCATCGATGTACTACGCGCTGACTATGGTCTAATCGACTAGTTGCTTTATTGCTTTATCTCAAAATAGAAAGCTAATAAGCTCGTAGACACAAGTTTTAGATACTAAAAGGGCCTCAATATTGAGGCCCTTTTTACGTGTACGTTTTACTATTCCTGAGAGAGGTTATCGGCGAACTGAAGTTACAGCCTAATCGTGAACTCTTCTCCAGAATTACCCGCAATCACTAAATGACTGCGCGATTCAATATACTCGATCTGATCTTTTTCAAGTGAATATGGCATCACCACTTTAAGCTCATTGATCCCTTCCAGCTTAGCAAGCTTGAGTAAGGTAACAATGTTCGACTCATCACTTTTACGCGTCGACATTGATTTCAATGCCATCTGCCATAAACGATCTTCAGGGCTTGCTAGCTCTTTAATGCTATCTCGCCAGACGGTACTGAACACTGGCGCAATTGTGGTGAGTGCTTCCAGAAAAGTCCATTTTTTACTGCATGAGGCGCCAAGAAATGTTGTGTAATCGAACTCTACACGCGTCTCTTCCTGTTTATCCATGATGTCCCCCGACACTTTGGCAACACAATATACTAAATATCTATCAACTCTTTCTTTATAGCAATAGGATATAGAAGAATAGTCTTTTATGACCTTTTGATTGGTTAAAAAGGCATATAAAAATCAAATTTGTAACAAAATAAGCACTGAAAAATCATATATGCACCTATTTGATTAATATTTTAGAGATAAAACTTATCCATCTATTTGATATCAATTATCCGGCTCGCTTTTTTGTACTGAATACGCCAGCCAGACCATGTCGGTAGCTCCCAACGTTTTGGCGATAACTTTCGACTACCCGACTGATAGTGGACGTAAATCAGCTTTCTTGCGGGCAAGTATTCTACATCGAGTTGCAAGTCGGCAAGGCTCAATGCAAACGGAAATTTTTCCGAAAATTCTGAGTAGAGCCAACTTGGAATGCCATCGAACGGTATGTCTGCATGATCGAACATTTCCAATTCGCTGACATCAGTAACACCTAGTACTTCAAGCTGCTCTATAAACCATAGCTCAAAGTTAATGTTCTCAATTTCTGGTGTGTATTGTGTGTTTTCATCGAGACCAAGTTTCACATACAGCTGCCAGTGTTTGATTTCTTGAGTGCGAGCCTTTGCAAAACCCGGAAGCTGGTCTCCATTTAACACAAGGTCGACGATAGGTTTTAACGATAATTGCCCTTCGGCCGCGACGAGCTTGGTTGTAATCGTGCGGCCTGCGTACACCAACGCCATCTCGGTAAATACGCCATCGTCATTCACGACGGTTTCACCTTGCTCCCACTCTCCTAGTTCAGCATCAATGATAAGCTCAAGAGGAATGGGTGCCGTGACCGTCGCTAAGGTCAGTGTTTGCTTAACGCCTCTTCCCGGCAAGCTGTGAGTATCCAACACCAACATCGCTTGTGCATAATCAGGGAAACGGTTCTGACGACCGAGTACCACTTCTAACGCTCCATTGGCAAACGCTTCTTTCCTTTTAAGTCGACGCACAAACACCAGTTCAGGATGCAGATTCACAATGGTCTTGAACAGTTCAATGCGTTGGAAACGTGACGCGACTTCTAGCTGAGGAAGTTCAAACACCTCCCGCATTTGCTTAGCTAGACTTTGAGCTTCATTCAGTGCCTGTTGGTCGATGTCTAAATGCGGATATTCACGACCACGCACAATCTGAATCAACAGGCTTAAATCACACCCTTCCTTCTCTTGTTGCGCGAGCGCTTCTAGATGTTCTGCATTGTTTGGTAACTGATACAAGCGAGCAGGAACGGACAACGCCGCAGTGAGATCGACCATCGCCTCTTTTAATGCTTTGGTTTTGATTCGAGTAACGATATCGGCATACAAGGCATCAATTGGTAGTGGATACAGCTTTTTGCCATGCTCGGTAACTTGATGGTTGGCGTTAATCGCTTCCATCGTCAGCAAGGTTTGAGTTGCACTGTTTAGTGATTTCTCTGGAATAGGATCAAGGAAAAACAAGCTCTCAAGCGGAGCACCACAACACGCTGCGGCCAGCATAGGTTCGGTCAGCTCTTCACGCTGCAATTCAGGCGGTGTGACTAACTCTAACGCCGCATGTTCTCCATATAGACGCACACAAACGCCATCCATTACCCTACCTGCGCGGCCAGCTCGCTGTTTGGCACTCGCTCGTGATATAGATTTAAGCATCAGTGTGGTTCTGCCATTACGTTGAACGGTGCGTCTCTCTAATCCTGAATCTATCACCACGCCAATGTCAGGAATGGTTAATGAGGTTTCGGCAACGTTGGTCGCAAGGATGACCTTTCTCAAATCATTACCTTCAGTATTGATATTCCGACCCGATAACGCTGAATCTCGCTCTTTATCACTGACCGACGCATGCAATTTAATAACTTGGATATCTGGATTTTTCGCTAAGGCTTGTTCACATTGCACGATCTCTTTTTTACCCGGCAGAAAAACCAACATATCGCCAGAAGAAGCGATCAACTGATGATTCACTTCTTCCGCAATGCGTTGCTCTAGATGTCGGATATCAGGCAGTGTTCTGGATTCGTTCGCTCTGTGCTCAATCTCAACTTGATAAGTTCGTCCTTCACAGCTTATTCGATTGGCATCCAAATACTGAGCAAGGCGCTCACCCTCAATGGTTGCTGATGTAATCACCAAACGATGACTCGCTTTTTGCTTCAGAATCGCCACCAGCAGATCAATGTCCCAGCGCCTCTCATGAAACTCATCCACCACGATCACATCAAAGTTAGCTAATCCATCTTCTGATAACCAACGCAGCGCGATACCGGGTGTCACAAAAACGACGCTAGTTTGCTCGTTGTACTCCGATTCAAGCTTAATCGCGTAGCCCACTTTGTTCCCAAGCTTCTCGCCGGATTGCTGTGCGAGATATTTAGACAATGATGTACACGCGATGCGTCTTGGCTCCACCACTAACACTCGCCCATGTTGAGAGGCCCAAAGTGGCAGGCGCGTTGACTTACCCGATCCAGTTTCCGCCTCTACGACAAGGTGAGAATTAGCGATTTGTTCGTGGAATACATTTTGATAAGCATCGATGGGAAGTAATGACATAAAAAGGGAGCGTCGCGAAAAAGTGTGAGCAAAGTATAACGAATTATCGTGTTGAAATTCGATAAGTGTGGGACAGAGGTAAGAATATCATTTTGTTTGCTCAGATCGCGGAGAAACTATTTACAATTGAATAACTAAACCGTTATCATTTTTCAGTTACCCTTTCTCCCATATTAGGCATCCAATGAACAACGATAAACGCCCTCTATATATCCCTTATGCTGGTCCTGCTCTACTAAGTACACCTCTTCTAAACAAAGGCAGCGCATTCTCTGCTGAAGAGCGCAGTTCTTTCAACCTTGAAGGTTTGTTACCGGAAACAACCGAAACAATCCAAGAGCAAGTAGGACGTGCATACAAACAATATTGTAACTTCGAAAGTGATATGGATAAGCATATCTACCTTCGTAACATCCAAGACACTAATGAAACGCTTTTTTATCGTTTAGTTCAAAACCACATCTCTGAAATGATGCCTATCATTTACACGCCAACGGTTGGCGCAGCATGTGAGAACTTCTCAAATATTTACCGTCGTGGCCGTGGTCTGTTTATCTCATACCCGAACCGCGATCGTATCGATGACCTACTGAATAATGCGACAAACCACAACGTTAAAGTTATCGTGGTTACGGATGGTGAGCGTATTCTTGGTTTGGGAGACCAAGGCATCGGTGGTATGGGTATTCCAATTGGTAAGCTAGCACTTTACACAGCTTGTGGCGGCATCAGCCCAGCTTACATGCTACCAATCGTGCTCGATGTGGGTACTAACAACCCTCAACGTCTTGCTGACCCAATGTACATGGGCTGGCGTCACCCTCGTATTACGGGTGCTGACTACGATGCATTCGTTGAAGAGTTCATCCAAGCGGTTCAACGCCGTTGGCCTGATGCATTAGTTCAGTTCGAAGATTTCGCACAAAAGAACGCAATGCCACTGCTTGAGCGCTACAAAGATCGCATCTGTTGTTTCAACGATGACATCCAAGGCACAGCAGCCGTAACGGTTGGTTCTCTACTTGCAGCATGTAAAGCAGCAAACAGCAAACTGTCAGATCAGCGTATCACCTTCTTAGGTGCGGGTTCTGCAGGTTGTGGTATTGCTGAAGCTATCATTGCTCAAATGGTGTCTGAAGGTATCAGCGATGCACAAGCTCGTTCTCAAGTTTACATGGTTGACCGTTGGGGTCTGCTACAAGAAGGCATGCAAAACCTGCTTGATTTCCAACAGCGTCTGGTTCAAACCAACGAAAACACCAAAGACTGGGAAAGCGACGGCACTGGTTTCTCTCTACTAGACGTTGTTCGCCACGCGAAACCAACCGTATTGGTTGGTGTATCTGGTGCTCCAGGTCTATTCAGCAAAGAAGTCATCAAAGAGATGAACCTACACTGTGAACGCCCTATCGTGTTCCCACTGTCGAACCCAACAAGCCGTGTTGAAGCAACGCCGAACGACATTATACGCTGGACTGATGGCCAAGCACTTGTTGCGACAGGTAGCCCATTTGAGCCAGTCGTTCACAACGGTACCACTTACCCAATCGCTCAGTGTAACAACAGCTACATCTTCCCAGGTATTGGCCTTGGTGTATTGGCTGTGAATGCTTCACGCATCACTGACGAAATGCTAATGGAATCAAGCCGTGCACTTGCAACGTGTTCTCCACTAGCAATCAATGGCACAGGCGCTCTACTTCCACCATTGGAAGAGATCCACACCGTATCTAAGAAGATTGCTCTTGCTGTAGGTAAGAAGGCGATTGAACAGGGCGTTGCTCTAGAGATCACTGAAGATGCACTGCAACAAGCGATTGACCAGCACTTCTGGCAGCCAGTTTACCGTCGCTACAAGCGCACGGCATTCTAAATAAAGAGCGTTAACTACTCTTCTAAGAGCCTCTGCAATTGCAGGGGCTTTTTTCTTTACACTGTCTTGTCTTTTTAACTGATTTTTCTCATTTTTATTTGGTATTATCGAGCACTCAAAAATTAATGCTCAGTGAAAGGACCATACCGAGAGTGAAATTTGATTCTCACATTATCCGTAGCTACATAAAAAAAGCTTACAAAAAACTGCAAGGTTTTCTGTTTGGCGCTTTCCTCGTGTTCTTAGTTGGCAGCGCTGCGGTTATTGCGATCGATTATTGGGTTTCATGGCAAGCGGAAGATCGCATCATCTACGATATTGATGACGTGCCCGAGCTTGAGGTCGCAGTTGTGCTTGGCACGAGCAAATATTTGGGTAGAACACTCAACGACTATTATAAGCACCGAATCGAAGCCGCGATTGAACTCTTCGACCGTGAAAAAGTCGACCAGTTTCTGTTAAGTGGCGATAACGCTCATCGCTCTTACAATGAGCCGTGGACGATGAAACGCGACTTGTTGAAAGCTGGCGTCCCCGATGAACGTATCAATCTAGATTATGCTGGTTTCAGAACCTTAGACTCGATTGTTCGCGCCAAAAAGATATTCGATACTGATAACTTTCTGATCATCACCCAAAAGTTCCACTGTGAAAGAGCACTGTTTATCGCCAATTCTTACGATATTCATGCGCAGTGTTTAGCGGTTTCAGGACCGACTCATCACTCGGGAACCTCAATACGTTTACGTGAAGTGTTTGCACGCACAAAAGCATTCCTTGATCTGTATATTATGGGGACAACGCCAAAGTTCCTTGGACCTAAAGAGCCGATTCAACCCAGTCCAAAACCGGAATCATTTCCGATCCCAAACCCTATGACTGACCCCACTGTAAACCCTGTTGTAGACCCTATAACAAGCCCGATTGCAGACCCAGCAGAGACCGATGTGTAGAAAACTACACATTTTGAATTTGTTGCCTCACACTTCCCCATTGTTAAGCAAAAACACACCAACACTCCTTTATTAACTTGAGTAACATTCTTCCAACAAAGTCTGACCCTACATCAAGCTATATACCTCGAAAATAATAAGCACAACTCAATGAAGTCGTGCACCAGTACAACGAGGATAAACAAAAGGAGCGTCTTATGACGGCACTTGTTACTACACTGAAACACTGGTTGTTTACCCGCAACAGCATGATATTAATTGGTAATTTCACGCTATTTGCAGTTTTGCTCAATACCCTGCCATTCGAAGCGCAAGTGAATACAGGTTTAAGTATTCTCGTGTTCGTTGCCATTCTATGGTTAACAGAAGCTATTCACGTCAGCATCACCGCTTTGCTCGTTCCCCTATTGGCTGTCTTGTTTGGTGTATTCAACACGCCCGCAGCGCTGGCTAACTTTTCAAACCCAATCATCTTCTTGTTCATGGGTGGCTTCGCATTAGCAGCCGCACTGAACAAACAAGAGCTAGACAAAGCAATTGCTGACAAAGTACTGCTGATAGCAAAAGGCAGAATGTCGGTCGCTGTGTTCATGTTGTTCGGTGTGAGTGCGGGTCTATCCATGTGGATCTCAAACACGGCCACCACTGCAATGATGCTTCCTCTTGTTCTTGGCATCATGAACAAAGTCGACCAAAGTGAAGACCGCAACACCTACGTGTTCGTGCTACTGGGTATCGCTTACTGTGCTTCAATCGGCGGCATCGCAACCTTGGTTGGTAGCCCACCAAACGCAATTGCGGCGGCAGAAGTTGGCTTGAGCTTCACAGAGTGGATGGCACTTGGCCTGCCTATCTCAATGATCTTACTGCCAATCGCGATGATTATTCTTTACGTGATGACTAAACCAAAGCTTGACCACAAATTCGAGCTAGACCACGCTCCCGTTGAGTGGACAAACAGCAAGAAAATCACACTGTCTATCTTCCTTTTAACCGTAACGCTTTGGATATTCGGTAAACCAATCAACGCAATGATTGGCGGATTCTCTAAATTTGATAGCTTAGTAGCGATTGGTGCGATTGTACTGCTTGGTGCTTCTAGAGCGGTAGAATGGAAAGACGTTGAGAAGACAACGGACTGGGGTGTACTTATCCTGTTCGGTGGCGGTATCTGTTTAAGTAACATTCTGAAAGCGACAGGAACCAGCGTATTCCTAGCACACTCACTAAGCGGATTTTTAGAAACAGCAGGCGTACTGCTTACGATTCTAGCCGTGGTAGCGTTTGTGGTATTCCTAACGGAATTTGCAAGTAACACAGCAAGTGCAGCATTGTTAGTACCAGTATTCGCAACCATTGCTGAAGCGCTGGGTATGTCTCCGGTAATCTTGTCTGCACTGATTGCGGTTGCTGCATCTTGTGCCTTCATGCTGCCAGTAGCGACACCACCTAACGCAATTGTATTTGGCTCGGGTCACATCAAGCAGAAAGAGATGATGCGAATCGGTATGGTGTTGAACCTAGTTTGTATCCTAGTTCTGACTCTGTTCGCTTGGATCTTCTGGTAAACACTAACGTCCTATAAGCGCATGCTTACAGGAATGCTCCCCTAAACTGGTTGAACTTCCCCCGGTTCAACCAATACAAAAATGCCCGTTCAGCGTAAGCAAGCACTGAACGGGCACATAAAAACAAGAAACGCTTTTCCCTTTTGGTGGCCCCGCGTCACCTTTTTTGTTTTTGGCTATTGGCTATTGGCTATTGGCTATTGGCTATTGGCTAAAATAAACAACTCATAGCACTTCAGAACAACAGCATTAAATTGCGCTTGGTACCAAACGCGTCCAACCTAGCAACAGCATAGAAGCACACAATACCCAAACTAAGGTCGCTAACGAGAGCGTCGATACCAAGTTATAGCGATAACTGAACACGTACACTGCGCCAAGATAAGCGGCGTACGGCACAAGCGAAAACAGACCAAACAGCGCTGTGGTGCGCAACTCGACCATGGTTTGTTCCGTGCCAACTATGTAGTGAGCAATCAGAGCAAAGGTCGGAAACAGCGGCACTAAACCAGAGATGTAAAAACTCTTACTCTTCGACAATAGTGCAATCAACAAAACCGCCGCGGCACCCAGCAGACATTTAAAGAACAATGAGATCATTTTTATACGTTATCCAAGCAAACCAACAAAGGCTCTAGAGGGTAAACTCATCGAGCAGCCATAAAAACGCCACACGTCACATGTGCACGTGTGGCTTATAAACTCATCAAAACAATTTTCAGATTAGTGACTCAAGATCACCTGATTTCGACCTGAATGCTTTGCTTGATATAAAGCTTCGTCCGCGCGAGCAATGGTCTCTGTCACCCGCTCTTGCTTCATCTCGGCAATACCAATACTGCATGTAAGTGGGTCGCCATGAACCCAGAGGTGTTGGCTGACTAAAAGTCGGATTTTCTCGGCCTTTCTTTGTGCTTCGCCAAGATCAGTCTCAGGGCAAAAAACAATGAACTCTTCACCGCCCCAGCGCACCAATTTATCTGTCGCGCTGATCGAACTGCCCACAACCATGCTGAACTCACGTAAAATATGGTCACCCATTTGGTGTCCGTACTTGTCATTCACGCTCTTGAAGTAGTCGATATCGAGATACAACATACCCAACTTGCCATGTCCTTGCTTCACCTGTTGTGACTGCATTTTCAACCAATCACGAATCGCGTGGCGGTTTAGTATTCCGGTTAATTCATCACGGTGAGCCTTTTCAGAAAACTCAAAATTTTGCTCTCTCAATGCTCGGTTGACGTTCTTTAGATGGTTGTGTCTCTTTTCAACAATCACCATGCGCTTCCTAGAACGGTGCAATTCTGAAATCAAGAACACGGTGCCCGTCCCCACCCAGATAAACAGCAAAATTAAGAACAAGCTCTCGCCAGTGATATAAGAGCCTTCAAACTCAATGCTACGGATAACGATTCTATGATGGCCAAGCTTCGCCCCGGACGCAGTAGCAAACTCAACCATATTCACGTTCGAATATTCAGGCGCGGAGTGCTCTAACGCAATATCGTTATCCGCTAACCACCATGTCATTACTTGCAGGTTTTTGATCGGAATCTCAATCACACCGCCATCGACTCCTGGAGAAAACTCCATCCCGTTGTATTTATGCGTGTACTCGTCATCAGGAACCGAATAAGCAGGATTATAATTACGCAGGTAAGTTCGCAAACGACCGCTAGAATCGGCCTCCGCATGGTAATCAATATTGACTCTAAAGGTGTGATATTGGGAAAGATCAAGACCCGCGGTGATGTCTCGGTTGATACGAATCGATAGGCCGCAATAAGGCCACGGATACTCAGACTTTTTAAGCTCACAGTCGAGAATATACTGGCCATTTTGATAAGATAATTGGGACGTACTGACTCCTCTATCTACTTGATCGCTGGTCGCGATAAACTCATATTTATCAGGGGTAATTGCCGTTATCACACGATTTCCGCTCACACGGTAATACTGGACAATCGCCAGCGTCGTGATAACTAAAAAGATGACTATTTTATGGATCCACTTCACGTCTAAGCTTCCGGCTTAAGGTCCCTATAGTTGGGATTTCACGATAGAAAATAAGTTAGGTAAATTAGTGATCTTAATGCCAATAATTTACTAAAAAACGTTATATCACGCCTGAACAAAATGTCATACCATAATTTTGAGCGAGTGTTTGCTCATCAATTATCCATCGCAATAATCAAGTAATATTGCGTATAAAAACAGGCCCTATTTGTTATACTCATCGCATAATCATCGTTAACCGTATCGCCTGTTCACAAGGCGAGCGAGTGGACGAAATAATAATCAAAATACAACGAGTAATGTCATGTCTTTATTAGCAAAAGGTACACTCAAGAAGATGAGTGCTTCCCTTGATGGTGCGGTTACTTACCGTTTACCTGTAGGTGAAGAGTTTGTAGAACTAAACCCTCTGATTGGTAAAACCATCAACCTCACCCATACCGGCAATATTTTTTGTTGTTCGTGTGGTAAGAAAACCAAGAAAAGCTACTCTCAAGGCCACTGTTTTGTGTGCATGAAAAAGCTAGCAAGCTGCGACATGTGCATCATGAAGCCAGAGACTTGCCACTACGATGAAGGCACTTGTCGTGAGCCTCAATGGGGTGAAGAGAACTGCATGGTTGATCACTTCGTTTACCTATCGAACACATCAAGCCTAAAGGTGGGTATCACTCGTCACACTCAAATCCCTACCCGTTGGATTGACCAAGGCGCGACTCAAGGTTTGCCTATCTTGAAGGTAAAAACACGTCAGATTTCTGGCCTGATCGAAGTAGAGTTGGCAAAGCACATTGCTGACAAAACCAACTGGCGCACGCTGCTAAAAGGCGACGGCGACGATATGGAGTTGGTAGAAAAAGCCAAAGAACTGTTGCCATTGGTTGAGGATAAAATCCAAGAGATCAGAGCTAAGTTTGGTGACGATGCTATCGAGATTCTGAGCGAAAACATCACTTCATTGAGCTACCCAGTTGAGCAGCACCCTGTGAAGATTGTATCGCACAACTTTGATAAGAACCCTGAAGTGACCGGTGTACTTCAAGGTATTAAAGGTCAATACCTAATCCTAGATACTGGTGTGATTAACATCCGTAAATTTGGTTCTTACGAAGTTGAGGTTTCTGCTTAATCAGCTGAGCGCCATCACAAGTGAGATACAAAAATGCCCTGACGCTTTAGCTTCAGGGCATCTTTCATTTCAGATGAGACGATCAGCTTTAATAAAGCAACGTACAAATACTAGAGCGCAACCACATCTCCGTCGACACAATTCTTGCCATTGGCTTTCGCGCGATAGAGAGACTGATCGGTTAAATTCACGAGTGCGTCAATAGTGACACCGTCTTCACAAGCTCGACTATCACTGATTCCGATACTGACACTCGAATTAAATCGAACCTGTTCATCAATTTTGAACTCAACGTGATGGAACTGTTGGCGAATCTCTTCTGACACCTCGTATGCTAGTTCAAGAGACGCATTTGGGATAAAGATAATGAACTCTTCACCACCCCAACGGCCTGCGACTCCACCCACTCTATCGGCATTGCGCTTGGCAATATTAGCCAAAGCACAAATGACCTCATCACCGACCATATGACCGTAAGTGTCATTAATCGACTTAAAATCATCGATATCCAACAACATACACACAAGGTAATTTTCAGAGATAATATGCTCTCTTAGCCATTCATAAATAGCCCTACGATTGAGCAAATCCGTCATTTCATCGTAATTAGCTTGGTGAACCAACTGCTTTTCCAACATCACCTTTTGCGTCACATCTTCGAGCACAACCTGAACCGCAGGCTGACCTTTCCACGTAATCGCATTGTCGTAAATATTGAAAAATCGATGCACACCGTCAAACCCAATGTTTTCGACCACAGTGCTCGTTCCAGACAACTCACCAGACATAAGCGCATGATAGTGCTTATTGATGCCATCAGTGTTCTGCTTGGGTACCAACTCAAGGATCGAATCCAGCGCTAATACTTGCTCTATGGACGATCCACCTTGTAATTTGACCCACGATTGATTGACCATCAAAGGTTTAAAATCTCGGTGAACCAAGATTCCCTGCCCTGATTGCATGATCATGTCGTGATACATCTTATCTTGCTCACGCACCGCATTTTGCAGCTGAATCGCAGGGGAAAGATCGATAACCGTGACTTGCAGTGCAGGCCTTCCCTGCCACTCCGTCACATGGTCGATAGAAAACACGGTGAACTCTCTGCCGTTACGATCAACATTGGTATAGGTATGAACCTGAGGGTCGCGTTGACCACTCACCGTTTCAAGGTAATTTTGATAGGCTAGAACATGGTAATCTTCTGAGATTAAATCTAGAAAGCTATCGATATTAGAAAGTAGTTCTTCGGGCGATTGGTATCCGTAGATGCGAGCATAGTTAGCATCAACACTAACTACATTCATATCTTGAATAGTTATCACACCGTACGTGGATTCGAAATTTATTGAAGACATTGCCAACTCCGCACTCTAGCTACACTTCATAAACTGGAGCATAACAACACATCCTGCCAACGCTTCCACAGAATCTTTCACGCGTTAGGGACATTAATATGGTATCTAGTATATCGTACTGTTGCGGGCTTCTCTACAATTCAATCACTAACACGAGTTATCAAAAGTAGACAAGCATCTCAATCCTATTACGCGCGTCAAAAAACAAAAAAAGATAATGTATATCTATGTAAGCATTAACTTTTCTGTTTTCGGCTTTAAAGTGCGTAGCTAGAGTTAATCACGACTCTTTCCAAATCCCGTTCAGTATTAACTTCTGTCTTGTTGGCTGCCAGCTTGAAACCTTGTCGCTTATTCATTCCAATCCGAAAAGTATGCGACTAAGAAGTCGATCGCCAGTCGTGCTCTTTGGGGTAAAAAACGACGGTTTTGGTATACGACCCAACTGCTGGTTCCTGCTCCCCAATACTCTTCAAGCACCGGGACCAGCTTTCCATTAGTCAGACCGCCATTGAAACTGCTTTTAGGAAGATAAACAATCCCAAGTCCCTCTTCACATGCTTTGAGTACTGCGCTCGAATTGTTACTGCGCCAGCGCCCATGTACTCGTACTGCATTTAACGATTTTCCCTCTTTCTCAAATAACCACTGATCACTGTTAGCGATAATACAGCTATGCATTTTCAACTGCTCTGGATGAGTAGGCGAACCAAATTGCTCGATATAGTCTTTACTGGCTGCAGCCGCCATTGGACGATCGACCAACTTTCTTGCCACCAGCCCTGAATCGTCTAATCGACCATAACGAATGGCAAAGTCGATACCATCTTCGATGAAGTTCACCATCTTAGTATTGAAGTTCATTTCTATGGTGAGTTCAGGATGATCTTTGGCAAATTCCATCAGCGCTGTCGCAACATGATTTTCTGCAAATGCACCCGCAGCACTAACACGTAATGTACCGCTAAGCTGAGTTTGTTGAGACGTGACTTGTTCATTCGCTTGTTGCAGCCCAATGACCAAGTCTTTGCACTGCTGATAATAGGTATGACCCGATTCGGTCAGGCTCACCATCCGTGTTGAACGCGCAAGCAACGCCACGCCAACTCTCTCTTCCAACCTTGAAACTTGGCGACTGACATGACTAGTACTGCAACCCAACTGTTTTGCTGCTGCAGAAAAGCCGTGACACTCGGCTACCGCAACAAACTCATTAATACCTTCAAAGCTGTCCATACTTAATCTACCCGTATCTTATCTTTGCTATATAGCAACAATGTTTTGCCTGTTTAGTATATTATCACCTAATTGGTTTGGAACTAGTATTAGATACAACAAGACGGCGATAGCTAAGTAACAACACGATACCTAGCGCTTAACGAAAAGCGTCAGCATCTAATTACAGGCATCGTTTCTAAATAAAAAAACAGCAGCTCAAAGGGATGAATCATGAAAAAAATACTAATTCCAGTAACTAACCACGCAACACTTGGCGATACAGACCAAGCGAACGGTACTTACGCTCCAGAACTAACCCACGCTCTGAAAGAGATCATGGCTGCTGGATTCGAATACGACATCGCTTCTATCAATGGTGGCAAAGCCCCACTCTACGGAACGGATATTGAAGGAGATGTGGTTAACGCTGAGATCTTGGCTGATGATGACTTCCAGAACCGCATCAACAATACGATTCCAGTAAGCCAAATCAATACTGAAAGCTACGATGCTATCTTCTACCCAGGTGGATTCGGTTTGCTTTCAGATTTAGCAACCAATGAACAGTTCGCTAGCATCGCAGCAAAGCATTATGAAGATGGTGGTATTGTCGCGGCAGTATGTCACGGCCCTGCGGCGCTGCTTCCGATTGTTCTGAGCAACGGCGAGAAGCTACTAAGCTCTAAATCGGTGACTGGCTTTACACGTGAAGAAGAGATCGACTTTGGTACGATCAACGACATTCCATTCCTACTGGAAGAGTCGCTTGCTCGTAGCGCAGCACGTTTCAACAAGGTTCAACCTTGGCAAGAGCTTGTGATTGTTGATGAGCGAGTCATTACAGGTCAGAACCCAACCAGCGCACATGCTGTGGGTGTCGCCATTGTTGAGCAGCTGTCTTGATTAAAAGCGGTCTTAATCGAATCACTGGCGTTACGTAAATAAGTAATAAGCGCTGTGAAACGAAAAAGAGCATACTCCCACCTCAATATTATTGAGAGAAGCATGCTCTTTTCTAATTCTGTCGATATTAAGTGCTAGTAACTTCTCGCTAGTGACTTCGCAAGATCCCTTCAAGCACATTGAACAGTAAGTCGATCTCTTCAATCGAGTTGTAATGCATACAACCAATACGCACCACGCCCTGCTCTTCAATACCCAACTGCTTCACCAACCCTAATGCGTAGAAGTGACCATTCCACACACAGATATTATGCTCACCCAGCTTCTTAGCGATGAACTCTGGAGAATGGTTTTCAAAGGTAACGGCAAAGGTTGGCGTTCTTAGGTTCGAGTCAAACTCGGTTTTTCCATAAAGCTTTGCCCCTTCAAGATCAGACAAGCGTTTAAGGAAGTACTCACTCAGTTGGCTTTCATGCTTATTATAAAGCGCGTAGCTTTGCTCTAAACGAGAACGCAATGAGTCGGTTGGCTCGCCTAACTGCGCCAAGTAATCTACTGCTGCAATCACACCGGCAAGGCCTTCAAAGCTTTGCGTACCTGTTTCAAAACGGCCTGGGCCAATGTTTGTCGCTGGCTCAACCTTATAAGGCTTTAACGTGTGTAGCCATTGAGGTGCAACATAAGCAATGCCCACATGCGGGCCAAAGAACTTATAAGCTGAGCACGCTAAGAAATCACAATTCAGTTGCTGAACATCGATCAAGTGATGCGGTGCGTAATGCACGGCATCGACATAAACCTGCGCACCATGCTGATGTGCAAGTTCAATAACTTTTGCCATGTCGACAATAGAGCCTGTCGTGTTCGAAGCAAACGTCACCGCGACAAGCTTGGTTTTCTCGTTCAGCAGCGACTCAAAATGCGCCATATCCAAACTGCAATCCGACTCGTCTACTCGAACTTGGCGAACAATCGCGCCTTTGTCGTCTGCCGCTTGCTGCCAGCTCGATACATTCGAATAATGATCTAAAGCCGTGACGATAACTTCATCGCCCTCTTTCCAATCTCGGCTGATCGCTCGGCTCAGTTGGAAGGTCAGCGATGTCATGTTCGCACCGAACACAACGTTGCCAGAAGACTCCGCATTAAGCAGTGCTTGCGCCGCTTCTCGCGCTTGCTGCATTAAGCTTGTGGTCTTTTGGCTAGAAAAATAGTGTCCGCCTAGGTTTGAATTGAAATGCCCTAGGTATTCGGTCATTGACGCTAAAACATTCTCAGGCACCTGAGAACCACCCGGCCCATCAAAGAAAGTGACAGGCTTACCATTATGATATTGGCCTAACGCGCTAAACTGTTGGCGCACATCATTAAGAGTGAAGGACATTGCGCGCATCCTTAGCCGTTAGAACAAACACATCCATGTAGCCCATCTCGCCGTGGTCTATGGTACGAATCGGTTGTGCATTGTGCCAAAGCTTACTATCTGCAAGCATTGCCACTTCGCCATCGCCTAACACTTTTCTAAAGAATGGTGCTTCGTGGCTATCTTGATACAGCATCACTTCACCACCAACGATGTTGTGACGAGTAACACCAATGATCGCGATGTGGTCAAAACCGTCTTGGTGAACACCTTCTGGGGCAACCTGAGTTTCTTCAAAAATAGCGGCAATGCGGATTTGATGGATTTCGATTTCTTGTCCGTCTTCAAGCCCGTTGGTTTCAATAAACAGTTCACACATCTCTTGCATGCCTTCGCTGCTTAGAATTTGTGCTTCAATCGGCTCGAATTGACGAACAACGTCACCTTGAAAGTGATTAATGTCTTCAGACTGAACAAAGTTATGTTTGTCTAGCTCAACGACTTGTCCATTACTGAATTCAACCACTGAGTACCTTCTCAATCGGAACTGGCCATCCGCATGCTCTGTGCTTGGTAGCTTAGAGAATGAAGGTGACAACTCCTTAACCGCGTGGTTACTGAGGTGGGTAATATGTAGGGTATTTTCGTGAGCATGTAACATCATCGACTCCTTAATGATTGTTAATTAACTTTCGATATTTAACGTTTTATTTACATAAAGGATACTTGAAGATCTTGCCAAATCAACATTAAACAATCATTTATCCCGTCAGATTTAATAATTCAGACGCTAAATCTAATTTAGAAATAAAAAGCAGTGTATAACACCAGAATAAAAGATGACCAACTCTTAAAACTAGCACACTCCACTAGCTAGTTATAAATCCCTACAAATTTAAATTTAACGATATTATTAACTAGCAAGCCAGGTTTCATATTGTGTCAGCCCTTGCCCTTTAATACGCCAGCATCCTTGCCTGAGTTCAGCCCTCACACTCGTCATCATTCATTTCTATGCTTTTGCACAACGAAATACGACCTACCTATCAATTGCCAAGCTATTGATTATTTACACAACAAACTGAAATTGGTTAATTTATGAGTACGCCAGAAACCAAACGCCTTTGCTTGCGCGTCTGGAACAGGTCGAGTTCGGGGGGAACTCGGCCGCCCTCAAATGGTTTACTTCTTTTAAGAGAGAGAGTTGATGGTTCTCTCAGTCGCGAAAGTGCTTCAAGTAGAGTAATGTGAAGGGATTTACTTCATGGTTGTTGGCAAGCGAGAGTTTGTAGCTTCATAACAACTGACACCACTTTGAACTCATCAGCAGGGTCTCACAAATATTAGATAATATTCGCTAACACATTTATGTCCCTTAGCGAGTTAGAGACAAATAGAAAGACGCGAATCGATTGTGTTTCCTGCTAGTCTGGTAGTGGGTATGGTCTACCAGATAACTGTTGTAGAGCATCAATTTTAAATTTTTGAGAATCAGCTATTTTAGGTGACTTTAATATATCAAAAGCTAACTCCATTCTTATTGAATTAGGGTCATCTAGAATATCATCAAAGATTTCTCGATCCACACAACGACGGTATTCATACCGTTCATGAAACTCCATAAACCATTCTTTCGAAGAGTCTTGATTATAAACATTTTCAATTTTGAAAAAATCTATATTGTTATCAATTTGTTGCCCTAATTCATTTACAGTGATATTTAAATTTTCTTTTTCGTACCCATTATGAAACGAAAAATTAAAGTTAAAAAGGGCATCACTACCAACTCCATCCAAATATGGGTGAACTTTGTTTAACATTATTTTCGATTTCTTGTATGTCTGATTGCAACGGTGTCCCGAAGGAATTAAATTAGAAAGAGTTAAAGCAAGAAAAGGAAATTTTGATTTAGGATGAAAATGGTCGAGATCAGGTCTTGATCTAGCAGATGCGGCTGTTATTGTCTCGGTATTTTCTTGATTGCAGTAAGGACAAAAGTTTATATGTAAAGAACTAGTCATTTCATTACCAAAATTTTTAGCCATCTGATTATAATTGAATATATTTGCAAATTCATTTACCCAGTTAGGGAAAAGAGCTTTTTCTTCTCTGGATAATAAATTATTTCCTGACATCATACTTAGTAGTTTTTTTAAAGTTATCCTGAGCCTTGAAGCCCGGTTTTCCGATCTTAAATCATCAATTATTCTCTGTATTAGTACTGATTCTCTATTTTCTATAAGTAACAATAATCGGTCAACGACCCTATCCCTTTCTTCTCTCATCCATATTTTATTTTCATTAGGCATCAAGTCTATATCAACAATATTTTCACTTAGAACTAAACCTTCTAAATAATACTCAATACAATACCTTTCAGATAAAATTGGAACCGAATCATAAATATCTACAATTTTATCTACTAACTCCTCTGGATCTAAAAAAACAATATCATGTAGAGATTCATTACAAAATAGCCTACGCATATTTTCTTCAAAAGGGAAAGGAACATCACCTAGTAACTCGTTAAAAGCTGGATATAAAGTTTCAGTCAAGATGCTTTGAGTGTAACGTGTTATAAAGTCATCGCTATAATTCAACTCAACTTTTATCATAATCCCCCCAAAATCATATTTTGAATGTTTTTGCTCTTAATTTTTCTTACCAAGTCTCTATCATTCTCCGTGAGTTTTCCTGCATTTCTATTATCAATAATTGAAGAAATAACTTTTTTAGAATGCTCACCAAAAGTTGAATTCAAATGCATTCCATCAAGATAAAGATCTGTAATATGAGTTCCAAAACCAAATGACTCAACAACCTTTGTCTGACCCTGTTCATTTACATCCAGAGAAACAATATCCTCAGGTAGAAAGTCTCCAATAATTATTGGGGAGTGGGAACTTAATATTAACTGTACGCGATCTTGTGGAAATTCACTTTTTAAAAAATTAAGTAGCTCAGAAAAGAAAGTCCGCTGCCAATCAGGATGTAGGTACAAATCGGCCTCATCCATTACTATCAAATGATTTTCATTGCCTTTTATTTTCTCATCATTAATATAATTGTATAGCTCAGAAAAAACATTTAACTTTGCAAATTCACCTGTACTTAAACCAGACCAACCATAAGAGAAATTACTTGATATATTTGAAGGCAAGCATGAAATAAGGTAAGTCAAATCAATTATAAAATCGGTATTAAAAGACGAAACTTCATCTTCTTTATGTATTTGATATAGACTAGGGTCATGTGTCAACAAATTAGATATATGTGTATATACTTCAACAATTTTATTATATCTATTAGCAAGAATAAATGAATCTACACTGCTAAATACTGAGTCATTTCTTCTGTAAAAATCGGAACCTTTTCGTTTAATTAAATCGCTAAGTGAATCAACATTAAAATCACTCTTAATAAACAATATTAAAATAGCAAGAAAAAATGAATCCCTATTATTTTTTTCAATACAAGTTGATTGTGATATATTTCTTAGAATTGAAAGTATATTGTTTTTAAATAACGTATAAAAAGTAAAATCAGGATAACCTATTTCTAAAAATTGCTCTGGCTCTGACGGATTAATGAATTTTTTTATGGAGTCCAGCTCTTCAGAGTACTCTGAGACGAGTTTTTTATTGCTTAATAAAGAATTAACATATGCATTGGAAGAGGATTTGAATTTAAAGTTAAATTTAATTTTTGTTCTCTCAAAGCCATCAAACCAACGACTTTCACTGAAAAAGCGCATCAATCGATTTGTTCTTTTTATAAGTGTAGTTTTACTACCACTAGTATATTGAGAAAGTGAAAGATCATTTATAAAACGGCCTGAATTTTTACGTGATTCGAAAGTACTTTTTTCTACACCCGTTAAATTATTAGACTTAACAAGTCTAATTTTATTACGATTTATAAACAAACGATAATCAGGATCTATAGCGTATTCAGTAGAACTATTTATACAGTCTTCATTTAAGGCAAAGTTAATGGGGCAGATGTGATACTTACCACCTATTGAATCAAAGAAAACAATCAAACCACTTGAATCTGTAGTTTCATATGATGATTCAATAAAATTTAAAATTGTACTTTTTCCAACACCATTCTTTCCAATTATTGCACTGCAAGATAGTCCATTATAATAATCGACTCTATCTGATTTTTCATTTAATGTTAGAGTCCCATTTGAATACTTTCCAAAATGATCACCATTGATAGGGATATCAATATTGCTAAGTATCTTATGCTCCGCTATAAATATATAAGCTAACTTCATTGAATTTGATTTTCTACTCATATTTCACTCAAATAAAAATGGGGGATTATCTAATTATTAAATCACTAATAAAATAGATCCTGTCTTATTTACATATTTATCCTTATTCCTAGTTGCAACTTTAACCTCTTAAGGTTTAAACGTGCAGGAACTAATCTAGTGTTTTGCCATTTCGTTCATTATTGATAGATAATTAATAGGGAGAGCTTCAACAAAGAACTAGACCAAAAGTTCTAACTCGCCTGTTAGTCACATCTTTCGTTAGCAACTGCACTTGCTTTTGCCAGCAGTATCTCATTCTTTTGTTGCTCCAACTTTGTTTTGGTTTCTTCACAAGATGTGGCAGCTTTTAGACCATCTAGAAACTCGACTTTATCAGTGTATTCTCTCTTGTGATTTATCATTCTTACTTTGTAACGCAGGTAAGAAAGGAGGATGGTCATAGAAAATGAAATTAAACCGGCTGAGAATGCAATGGTTTGCTCGCTGACATAATGAGTGAATACAGACTCTTCAGTGAGTGTTTTTGACCAAGTTAAAAGTACGAATGTAGCAACACTTGTTAAGGTTGCGCTACTTGCTACGTCTGTTTTGTTAATGCTTTTGCCACTGGTAGC
This sequence comes from Vibrio sp. 10N.261.46.A3, assembly GCF_041472995.1. Classification (NCBI taxonomy): domain Bacteria; kingdom Pseudomonadati; phylum Pseudomonadota; class Gammaproteobacteria; order Vibrionales; family Vibrionaceae; genus Vibrio; species Vibrio sp. 10N.261.46.A3. The sequence continues at coordinate 22,499 of NZ_JBFRRH010000079.1, forward strand.
CAAATATTTAGACACTTTGGCTCCTTTTGTGACTTTCTATGGTTTCCCAAAGCGGGTCATCCTGGTGCAGGTACAGTATCTTTGAGCTTTGTTTACCATCAATATCAACAACAATTTTTACTTTTCGTGTTTTTAAACGATGCGCAATCAATGGCTTGAGATACCAAACCAAGATTACGATTACAAAAAAAAGTAGAATTGCTATATGAGCTTCCACTGTTTATCCTCTGCCGGTAAGTGCTGTTTGACCTCTGTGACGGTGTAATTTGTTGTTACTTTGCCTGTCAACTTTGTTTTTTCTTTAAACCACACACCATCAATCTCTAGTAAATCATCTTTTGCGAATATCTCTTTGTTGTCGGATACTCGCTTGAGAAACGTTGGGTCTGATATCAAAACTGTGATGCTTCGTGCTGGATTATCGCGGTCGATTAGCTTCCATTTTGACTTTGGGTTGTAACTCAATGTATCAATATAGTAAAACCCAAAAAGTTTGCCTTCATCCTCGATATGTTTATGGTTACGCCTAATCACAAGCTTATCTTTGTCTTTCTTGTCAATCTTGATTGATTTCAGCTCTTTTGAACCCTGATTAATTATCAGCGAATCTATACCATCTTCCGTTAGTGGAGTAGCGACATCACTAATTGCTGCCCTGATTTTGGAGTTTGTAAGTATTGCGCACTCAAGTTCATCAAGCACAACGCGTTCACCATCAATATCAATGTTGTACCCATTGTTATCATGCTTTATCACAATCTCAGTTGTCGATAAATCCATGCTCTTTAGGACAGTAATGACTTTATTTAATGAAGTGTAGACAGAATTATAGATTGAAGGCTTATCAATAGATTGTTGTGATTCAGATTCTGCAGTAAATAGCTTTAGCAACCACCATAGCGAGCCATCACGAAACCCGCCATCGAGCAGTATCTCTGTAGATATCTTTGAGTTGTATATACGATTGGCTTCTTTGAAAGCTTCCAAGTAAATAGTTTCAAGGCCAGACATACTGCCAGTCACATGCGACACTTTCATTTGATGATGCTTGATTCTTTCGCCGCTACCATCGTAGTGCACTTTTACTGATTGCTCGTTGCTATTCATTAAGCTTACGACGTCAAATTGTTTGAAATATCCTACAAATATGCCACTTTTCAGATAGTAAGAGAATGTGTATGGTCAATTTATTTCAACTTATGGCTCTCAAAACCACATTTTCGTAAGCGAAGCAACCTGAAATATTTAAGAGTATTTAAAGAACTTTTAAGTAATTTTGTCATCTCATACTGCCGACAAATCTTCGCCAGCTGAGTCCATGTATGCACGTTTTGGACGCAGAGTACTCTAAATTCGTTGGCTATATAGTCCAATTGTGAGCTTCAGAACCTACCCCCCCTCTTGCACCTGCTAAAACATACAATTTTCTTCAAAGTCGATTTCAAAATCAACGGGCGGTAGGTTTACTAAGTGCTTGTTTGTAGCATTCAGTTGTTCGACTTTCGCGGGCTTCCCTACTTCGTTTGTGTAGATGGTCGCGAGGTAAAGCTTGTCTGAACGGTGGAACGCATCGTGAAAGCCCACTTCTTTGTTTAACAAGCTGGCCAGCAATGGTTTGGTTATCGGAATGTAAGCCCACTTGATGCACTGCCCGTTGTCGTAGTCCCCACTCCAATACACCATAAACCTTTGGGTATTTTCATTCTTAACCGTGAAGCACTTCGGCCCTAAGATGTCTTGATACACTTCCAGTAGTTCCAATTTACCTAACTGTGTGCCTGTTGGGAGTAAGTTCATCGCTCGTTCCTCATCTTTCTAACGTTGCCTATCAAACCTCGCCTATAATCTTATAATTAAATACTGTTTTTATATACAGTTATTTGGGCGTATTTTGGTATGCCGGTTCGAAACCGAAAAAGCGGCAGCAACAATCCATGAGGAAGACGGTGGTTTCGCCGATCTTCCAGCCACGAAAACGTTTGTCTCCATTAAGTTCTAACGTATAACGATTAATTACACTTCAGCCCTTGTTTAACCTTTTATTGCCTCCATATTTTCCATACAATCCTAAGCGATTATAAATAAAAACAATTTCAATTTCGGAGTCCTCATGAGCGACGTAAAGCACTGTAATTTATTGATTCTTGGTTCTGGCCCTGCTGGCTATACAGCTGCAGTTTACGCTGCTCGTGCAAACCTAAACCCAGTACTTGTGACAGGTATGCAGCAAGGTGGTCAGCTTACAACCACAACAGAAGTGGAAAACTGGCCGGGTGATGCTGAAGGTTTAACGGGTCCAGCACTGATGGATCGCATGAAAGAGCACGCAGAGCGCTTTGAAACAGAGATCCTGTTCGACCACATTAACGAAGTAGACCTTTCAAACCGCCCTTTCCGTCTTAAAGGCGATTCTGGCGAGTACACGTGTGATGCGTTGATCATCTCAACGGGCGCATCGGCTAAGTACTTAGGTTTAGATTCTGAAGAAGCATTCAAAGGCCGTGGCGTTTCTGCTTGTGCTACATGTGATGGTTTCTTCTACCGCAACCAGAAAGTTGCAGTTGTTGGTGGTGGTAACACGGCTGTTGAAGAAGCACTTTACCTGTCTAACATCGCGTCTGAAGTTCACCTAGTTCACCGCCGTGATACGTTCCGCGCTGAAAAGATTCTAGTGAAGCGTTTAATGGACAAAGTAGAGAACGGCAACATTGTTCTTCACACTGATCGCACGCTAGACGAAGTTCTGGGCGACGACATGGGCGTAACGGGCGTTCGTATTAAAGATACTCAGTCTGATAAGACAGAAGACATCGAAGTAATGGGCGCGTTCATTGCTATCGGTCACCAACCAAACACTGAAATCTTCAAGGGCCAAGTGGACATGAAAGATGACTACATCATCGTTCAGTCGGGCCTTGAAGGTAACGCAACACAAACCAGCATCCCAGGCGTATTCGCTGCAGGTGATGTAATGGACCACAACTACCGCCAAGCAATTACTTCTGCAGGCACGGGTTGTATGGCTGCATTGGATGCTGAACGCTTCCTAGATGGCCTTAACGATAAGTAAATCTGAGATTGCAGATTTGATTATCTGAGCTCTCGCCTCAGTAGATGCAGGGCATCATCACAATTTGTTGTAAATCCCTAGAGCCCAGCGGTATATCCACTGGGCTTTCTTTTGTATACTACCCGCCCTCAACAAATAATAATTATCATTAAGCCTTCATAATGGATAAGAAAAAACAACGCAGCTTGAACAAGTGGCTTAAGCAACAGAGTAAGTTAGCGAAACGCTGGCTTATGATTGCGATTAGCCTTGGCGTACTTTCAAGCGTGTTTTTAATTGCTCAAGCAGCTCTTCTCGCCTCTATTCTTCACCAGCTGATCATCGAGAATGTCGATAAATCTGAACTGGTTGGTCATTTCGCAGGCTTGGCATTATCGGTCGTTGGCCGTGCTGGCTGTACATGGGGGCGTGAGATCGCAGGTTATCGCTGTGGTGAACAGATCCGTGTCTACATCAGGCAACTCATCCTTGATAAGTTACGTGAGCTAGGCCCTGCTTATATCAAAGGCAAACCTGCGGGTACATGGGCAACCCTATTACTAGAACAAGTAGAAGACATGCAAGACTTCTTCTCTCGTTACTTACCTCAGATGTCTTTATCGGTAATGATTCCATTCATTATTTTGGTTGTGGTGTTCCCAGTAAACTGGGCAGCAGGACTGATCTTCTTGATTACTGCTCCACTGGTGCCGATGTTCATGGCACTTGTAGGTATGAAAGCAGCCGATGCAAACCGTAAAAACTTCAAAGCACTGCAACGTCTTTCTGGTCACTTTTACGACCGTTTGCAGTCAATGACAACCATCCGTTTATTTGACCGCACAAACGCTGAAACAGAGGTACTTAAAGGTGCATCTGAAGTGTTCAGAACGCGTACCATGGATGTGTTGAAAATCGCTTTCTTGTCTTCTGCTGTACTTGAGTTCTTCACGTCGATCTCTATCGCAATGACAGCGGTTTACTTTGGTTTCACCTACATTGGTGAGCTTAACTTCGGCCACTACGGCGCTGGCATTACGCTATTCGCAGGTTTGTTTATCCTTATCTTGGCGCCAGAGTTTTACCAACCTCTGCGTGACTTAGGTACTTTCTACCACGCGAAGCAACAAGCGGTTGGCGCAGCCGAAAGTATTGTCGAGTTCCTAGAAACAGACATCACTAAAGTTAAATCAGGCGACACTCAGTTAGACCCGGCTCAAGGCATCAATATTGAAGCTCAAGATCTGAAAGTATTGAGCCCTGAAGGTGTTCAACTGGTTGGTCCTATCTCGTTCGCGCTTAACACTCGCCAATCGACTGCGTTAGTTGGCCCAAGTGGTGCAGGTAAAACAAGTTTGATCAACGCTATTCTTGGTTTCATGCCTTATGAAGGAAGCTTGAAAATCAATGGCGTTGAACTGCGTGACCTAGACTTAGCCTCTTGGCGTAAAACCATTAGCTGGGTTGGTCAAAACCCGTTGCTACTGCACGGCACAATTCGTGACAACGTCACTCTGGGTAAGCACGATATCACTGACCAAGTTGTCGAGAATGCACTTGAGCAGTCTTTTGCTAACGAATTCGTAAATGAGCACGGCTTGGATTACATGATTTCTGATCGCTCTGGCGGTCTGTCTGTGGGTCAATCTCAGCGTTTGGCTCTGGCTCGCGCAATGATTCAAGACGGCCAGTTCTGGTTGCTCGATGAACCAACAGCTAGCCTAGATACTCGTAGCGAACAGTTGGTAATGAAAGGCATCAATAGCAACATCGAAAGCCGCACTGCCCTGCTTGTGACGCACCAACTTGCCCCGCTTCAATCGGTCGATAACATTCTGGTTATGCGCGATGGTGGTCTGGTTGAACAAGGTCATTACTCTCAGCTTTCGACTGCGGGTGGTTTATTCGAAGAGATGCTTAACGCTAACTTAGCTCAACAAGACAATAAGGGTAATTTAGATGCGTGATTTACTGCCTTACCTGAAACTCTATAAAAAGCATTGGTTTGGCCTATCGCTAGGCATGCTATTGGCTTTTGCTACTCTGTCGGCTTCTATCGGCTTGTTAACGCTATCAGGCTGGTTCATTTCAGCTTCTGCGGTTGCAGGCCTTACGATTGCACGTGAAACCTTCAACTACATGCTACCAGGCGGTGGTGTACGTGGTTTGGCAATGAGCCGTACTGCAGGTCGTTGGGGTGAACGTGTTGTTAGCCACAATGCGACATTCAAACTGTTAACTGATCTCCGTATATTCTTCTTCAAGAAGCTGGCTCCGCTGATCCCAGGTCGTATTTCAAACCTTCGTGATGCTGATCTTCTCAACCGTTTGGTTGCTGATGTCGATGCCATGGACCACGTGTACTTACGTTTAGTAAGCCCTGTGACGGTAGGTGTGTTCGGGATCTTCTTCCTGACTCTGTTCTTGATGTGGTTCGATAGCTCACTAGGTTTAATCTTAGGTTCTATCCTTCTTATCATGCTGTTGGTTTGGCCAATCTTGTTCTACAAGCTGGGAAAACGTAACGGTGGTGAGCTAACACAGAACAAAGCGGATCTTCGTGTGACTACGCTAGATTGGATTGAAGGCTACAGCGAACTGACTCTGTTCGGTGCGGAAGAGCGTTACCGCAATGCAATTCTAGAAACGCAACGCAAGCTGATGGCGAATCAGTTTGTGAACGCTAACCTAACCGGTATGGCTTCAGCAGCGCTAATGCTTTTCAATGGTTTGACGCTGGTTCTTATGCTTTGGCTTGCGGCTGACGGTGTGGGTGGTAATGCACCAGACCCGTTCATCGCACTAATGGCCTTCGCAACCATGGCAAGCTTCGAGCTATTAATGCCAATTGCAGGTGCGTTCCAGCATTTAGGTCAAACTCTGTCTTCAGCACGTCGTTTGAACGAAGTGATTCTGTCTGAGCCTGAAGTTCAGTTTGCTGAAGAGAAGCTCGACATCAACAAGCCACTTGATATTACGTTCTCAAACGTGACGTTCAACTACCCTGATTCTGAGCGCAATGTTCTGAACGCTGTCGACCTAACGATCCCTGCAACAAACAAGGTTGCGATTGTGGGTCAAACGGGTTCTGGTAAATCGACTCTGATTCAGCTTCTGACTCGCTACTGGGATCCTAAGAAGGGTTACATCTCAATCGCGGGCATTGAACTGACTCAGTGGAATGAATCACAGCTTCGTGAATCAATCAGTGTGGTAAGCCAACGTGTCGACATTCTAAATGGTACTTTGCGTGACAACTTGTTGATTGCAAGACCAGAAGCAACCGATGATCACTTAGCAAATATCCTAAAAGATGTTGGCCTAGAAAAGCTGCTTGAGAATAACGCGCTTGATAGCTGGTTAGGTGACGGAGGTCGTCAACTGTCTGGTGGTGAGAAGCGCCGTATTGGTATTGCACGTGCAATCCTTCATGATGCCCCTATCCTGCTTCTAGATGAGCCAACAGAAGGCTTAGATAAGCAAACTGAGCAGAGCATCATGACGCTGTTCGAGAAGCACTTTGAAGGCAAGACGGTTATCTTCATCACTCACCGTTTGATTGGTCTAGAGCCGATGGATTCTATCGTTCTGATTGAACAAGGCGAGATTGTTGAAAACGGCTCTCACGAGACACTATTAAACGAAGAAGGACGTTACTTCCAACTTCGTCAGGCAATCTAGCTCCTTCATAAGTTATAAAGAAAACCATTCAAAGCCCGAGTTTAGACTCGGGCTTTTTGTTGTCTGTGATTCTTGTTTCGAGCAGCTCAAACAAATAACCACCGCCAATCACTTATTGCTTATTTGTAAGCATTATTAATACATTACTTACAAAAGCTTACTAAGAGCAAATGCCATTTCTTGTAACATGCTGGCTTTATAGCTTGCAGATAACTTGGTCCCCTATGGTATACAAACTCACAATTCCAACTCTAGTTCTGACTACGATGCTCACCGCTTGTGGCGGAAGTAGCGACGGTAACGCATCAAAGAATGTCATCGACGCATCAAGCGCTAGCTCAGTGGTTAGCTTAGGAAGTAATTACTCACTGCAATTCAGCGTGAAATCGATTGCTGCGGGTACAGACAAGAACGTGAACATTGATATTACTCAGTATGGTAATAATCTAAAATCTAACGGCAGCTTCGCACAAGTTCACGGCGTTCCTGAGCGCAACTACAAAACCCAAAACGATGCTGATATTACCTTCTCTGTGACGGCAACAAACTCTGCGGGTAAAACGTTTAACGTTCATAATTTCGATATTTACTACGAGAACTTTAACTCAACAACGACACCTGAAAAGCTTGCTATCGCTGAGGTTGAAAACGACATAAACAACGTCATTCGATGGAAAAAAGCAGACACCGTGACCATCAATAAGCAATTCATTATTGATAACAGCGGCATCAAATTTAATATCGACCAAATGAGGCCTATGAACCTCTATGTTCGTGTTGGCAACACTCTGAGTAATGGCATTCAATTTGTTCCATCCTTCGCTCAAAGCGCCTCAGAGACATTCTCACGAGTGCCTACGGCTGACTGTTCTGTTATCTCAAACACAACGGGTGAACTGCTTAAAAATGGCATCAATCAACGAACTTGCGTAGAGGCTCATGGCTACAAGATCCCACTGTTGATCGAAGATAAATCTGCAAACAATTCAGAGGCAAAAGTCGCTCATGTTAAGAACATCATGGAGTACTACCTTGATAGCTTCCCCGCTGAAGTGACTAAGGCTATTTACGACAGCAAAGCAGCGATGGCATTTCTATCAGATGGCAACTGGGACAAGAGAGTTGGTGACTTCTTAGAAGAAAATTACCGCTTCCAAGATCTGTTCGCGACTGAAACCACAGACACAACAACAGGCGAGAATAAACCGGACCTAGTCACTCAACGAGACGCTGCGTTTGAAGAGATCATTCACTTTGTTCACGATTACGGTGTGATGAACCTAGCGGTACAATCTTCTTCGTCGAACTGGGGTGTGATGCAGAAAGGGCTAGATGAACTGAATGAGAAAGCGATTCTTTCAGGCTCTTACTTTCCGAACGGTAAAGACTCGACTAAGGATGAAGCAGACTTAGATGCAGAATCTTATGATCAAGAGTACCTAGCCTATTCTCTGTATGCCTACTACGACCTGAACTATAAGGGTTACAACGCGCAAGAGTTAAGTTCAGCAACATTCACAGAGCTACAAGCGAACGACCCTGCGATGGTGAAGTTTATGGAGCAGTACTTCCCAACTCGTGCAGCGCTTAAAGCTAAGTTTCCAGGTTACCCGAACAACTAATTTGGGTTCATAACTCTAACTAGCACGCACAAAAAAGCCGAATGTGATATTCACATTCGGCTTTCAAATTATCAGTTAGCACTTACAGCTTGAAGCGGCTGATTTCGCTTTCTAGTTCGTGAGACAGTTCAGAAAGTTGAGCGGCTTGCTCTGCAGCTTGGTGTGCTTCGTCAGCTAGCTCGTTAGACACGTCACGGATTCCTTCAGTGTTACGAGTAATCTCAGACGTGACTGACGCTTGCTCTTCTGCAGCAGAAGCAATCTGTGTTGCCATGTCGCTGATGCGTTCAACAGCAGCATGGATTTGCGTTAGGCTTGCAGCCGCTGAGTTCGCGTCATCAACACTGGTTTCAGCAAGTGTACGGCTATCATTCATGATGTTAACCGCTTTGCCTGTTGTACCTTGTAGCAATTCAATCGTTTGTTGAATTTCTTGCGTTGAACCGTGTGTACGTTGGCTCAGAACTCGAACTTCATCCGCTACTACTGCGAAACCACGACCTTGCTCACCGGCACGTGCAGCTTCAATAGCGGCATTAAGTGCAAGTAGGTTCGTTTGTTCTGCAATACCTTGAATGTTAGACAAGATAGCGTTGATGCTGTTGCCGTGCTCTTCAAGCTCTAGAATCACGTTGGTTGCGATTTGAACTTCTTGAGCAAGGTTTTGGATAGAACTTTGAGTCTGTGTTACTTGACCAGTACCGTGCTCACACGCGCCAACCGCTTCAGATGAGTTCTGTGCAGTGTGGTCTGCGTTACCTGCGATCTCTTGTGTTGCTGCAGCCATTTCGTTAACGGCTGTTGCTACCATGTTGATCTCGTCTTGTTGCATTTGGATACGAGCACTACGTTCTTCAGCTTGAGAAGCCGTTTGACGTGCTTGGTTGCCTAGCGCAGCAGATACTTCGCTTAGCTTGATCACCATAGTCTGCATGTTGCCCACAAAACGGTTGAAGTTTGCAGCAAGCTGACCAATTTCGTCGTCGCTCTTAGGCTCAAGGCGTTGAGTAAGATCGCCCTCACCTGAAGCAATTTCTTCAAGTGCCGCTGAAACGCGGTTTAGGTCGCGGAATAGGAAGCTCACTAGCCAAGACACAAGTACGATTACGATGAGCGTAATAACGACAGCAGTGATGATCAGCTGAGTAAGTAGCGTTGAGTGGTTCGCTTCTTCTGTTGCTTTGTCCATCTGAACCGCGAAGATCCAGTTAGTGTTAGGCACCTTCGTGAAGTAAAGCAGCTTGTCAGCGCCGCGCTCTTTGATGATCTCGATGCTACCCGTACGCACTGCGTTTTCGATGATAGGCATAGAAATATCGTTTGAAAGCTGGCTTACCGGCTTCAAGCTTAGTGCTGAATCTGGGTGTGCTAGGAATGTGCCGTCAGAGGCATCAATTAGCATTGCGTAAGCGTTGTCACCAACATCAAGGCTGATTACATCGTTAACTAATTGGTCGATAAGTACGTCTGCACCAACAACACCAACAAGTTGGCCATTGTGGCGAACAGGCTCTGCGATCGTTACTAGCAGTGCTTTGGTGATTGCATCTTGGTAAGCCGTAGTAATGATTTGCTTACCTGCAGCGTTTGCTTCTTGGTACCAAGGACGTTGACGAGGATCGTAATCTGCACGATTACGTTCAGGGTGTGAACGGTACATTCCACCTTCTGGAGTACCTAAAAAGATATCGTCAAAGCCACCCGCTACACGAGCTTGCTTAAGGAAAGGAACAACATCATCCTCTCGTGAAAAGTCATTAAATGCTGATGCGATATCCGTGCGGATATCAATCCAGTTTTTAATCCCTTCAGATGCTGCTTCAGATACGCTTTCAGCTCGTAGGTATACGCCATTACGAGTCTGTTCAAATAATTGGTTTGCTGACAACCAAGTCAACGCTGTAGCCATAACGACAACAGCAGATAGGCTAGCACCTATCAACTTCTGCTTTAGTGTTAGTTTCATGTCAAAGTTTCACGAGTGGTGGGAAATCTCGCGCATACTACCCAAAATCAGTATTAAATTCGAGCGATTTTATAATTTAATATCGGAATATAATTTTAAGCAAACCATAAGCTTACCTAATGTCAATTCCTTGGCTTGTCGCCAAATTTAAGGCGGCATTATCTCTACGGTTATTAGAATTTTTATCGCACTTCACATGTTAAAAAGAGACAAGAAAACACGGTAAAGAAGAAACAAAAAAGGCAGAAGAGTTTCCTCTTCTGCCCTCATATTATTTACCGTTCTACTGCGTATAAATTGCAGTAGATTTCAGCTTAAAAAGCCTAGCGTTTTTCTGTACGCATACCCATTAGCAAGCTCACACACATCAGTAATAGAATGATGGTGAATGGCAATGCCGTCGAGATTGCACCCGCTTGTAGAGCTTGTACTGCTTCAGTACCACCAACCCACAATAGAGCCACAGCAATAGCACCTTCAAGGAACGCCCAGAACACACGTTGAGGCACAGGCGTATCAACTTTACCACCCGCGGTGATGCTGTCGATTACTAGAGAGCCTGAGTCAGACGATGTAATGAAGAATACTAGAACCAATACAACCGCAATGATTGAAAGCAGCGTACCGAACGGCAGTGCATCAAACATTTGGAACATTGCTAGTGATACATCTGTTAGGCCGTCTTGACCAAGAATACCAACGTTGTTCACGATTTGGTCAATCGCCATGCCGCCGAATACTGACATCCAGATGATAGTTACTGTAGTCGGTACAATCAGTACTGCTGTGATGAACTCACGAACGGTACGACCTTTAGAAACACGTGCGATAAACATACCTACGAATGGAGACCATGAGATCCACCAAGCCCAGTAGAATACAGTCCAACCGTGCATCCACGTTTCATCTTCACGACCGTGAGGGTTACTCAACGGAATGATGTTTTCAATGTACGCCATCAATGTTGTTGGGATAGAGCCTAGAGTCACCGCATAGCCGATTAGAGCCACTAAGATAAGCAGTAGGAAAGCAACCAACATGTTGATGTTACTGATAACTTTAACGCCACCATCAATACCACGAAGTACTGATACTACCGCCAATAAAGTCACCGCTGTAATCACAATAACTTGCAGACCTAAGCCCGCTTCAATACCGAATACATGCTGAATACCACTTGCCGCTTGTTGTGCACCAAGACCTAACGATGTCGCCAGACCAAATAGCGTTGCAAGTACAGCAAGAATATCAACAATGTGACCTGCCCAGCCCCAAGCTCTATCACCTAAAATTGGGTAAAAGATAGAACGGATAGAAAGAGGCAATCCCTTGTTGTAAGAGAAAAACGCAAGTGACAGTGCTACTACGCCATAAATCGCCCAAGGGTGTAGACCCCAGTGATACATGGTTGCACCCAATGCCAGTTTTGCAGCTTCTGGTGTATTTGGTTCAACGCCTAACGGAGTTTCAAACCAACCCGTGAAGTAAGCCGCTGGCTCAGCCACACTCCAGAACATCAAGCCGATACCCATACCTGCGGCAAACAGCATCGATAGCCAAGAGAAGAATGAGTAATCTGCCGTCGCATCAACACCACCAAGGCGGATTTTGCCGTACGGAGAAACAATCAAACCTAAGCAGAAAATTACGAAAATATTACCCGACCAGATGAAAAGCCAATCAAACGAATTGATAATCTGGCCTTTAACGCCATCTAGTGCAGCCTTTGCTGAAGCGGTATCTGTAATAAGAACACCGATCAGGAACAAAGCGATAAGTCCCGCACTGATACCAAATACTGGGTTATGAACATCAAAACCCCATTTTTGGACGTTATCTTGACCGACAGTGTAATCCGTACTGTCGATACTATATTTATCTATACCTTTAGTCATTATCCCTCTCTACGGAATACTATTAGGGTCTATTGACCTCGTATTCCTTACTTACCTGCGACTTAATCACAAACTCGAACCTACGATCCAAGTAGTACAAGCTGTTGTCACAATAATTCAAATACTTGGATGTCTGAAGTTTAGCAGGTTAACTTGTTGTTTTCAGTAAACCAGAATCGGTTCGATGGAATTTCAAACAATATTCACGTAATTACTCAAGTTTATGACGAAAAAAAGGTCGACCCTGTCGACCTTTTTATCAAAAATACTTTTAACTCAAAGCATTTTGGTGCTTAACCAATTGATTTTCAGTTCGTAAACCTAGCAATAAGCTTAGGCACATAAGCAATAATATGAAGGCAAATGGTAGCGCCATTGATACCGTTCCAGCTTGCAGTGCTTGAATTGATTCCGTACCACCAACCCATAGTAGAACCGCTGCAATCGCGCCGCCCATCAACGCCCAAAATACACGTTGTGGAACCGGTGCATCCACTTTACCGCCAGAGGTAATGCTATCGATAACCAATGAGCCTGAATCAGAAGAGGTGATAAAGAACACCATAATCAAACCAATCGATACCACTGAAAGCACAGAGCTCATTGGTAGTGCATCGTAAGTATGGAAAAGAGAAAGTGTAATATCTTGCAGACCATTCACACCAATCTCGCCCACCTTGTTCGCCACTTGATCAATCGCGATGCCACCGAAAATAGCCATCCAGATGATGATTACTGTCGTTGGGATGAACAATACAGCAACGATGAATTCACGAATCGTACGACCTTTAGAGATACGAGCGATGAACATGCCTACGAATGGAGACCAAGACATCCACCATGCCCAGTAGAATACTGTCCAACCTTGCATCCACGTTTCATCATCACGACCATGAGGATTACTTAAAGGAATGAAGTTTTCAATGTAGCCCATTAGCGCGGTTGGGATAGCTTTAATACCCGCCATACCACCAGCGATGGTTACGAAGATAAGCAAGCCCAAAGCAACCAGCATGTTCACATTACTCAGAAGCTTTACGCCACCGTTAATGCCGCGAACCACTGACATTGTTGCTAAGAAAGTGACCACAGCGATAACAACCAGCTGCATGCCAATACCGCCATCGGTACCAAATACATGGTTAATACCACTTGTTGCTTGTTGCGCACCTAAGCCCAATGAAGTTGCAAGGCCAAATAGTGTTGCAAGTACAGCGACGATATCAACGATATGGCCAAACCAACCCCAAGTTCTATCACCCAAGATAGGGTAGAAAATAGAGCGGATTGATAGAGGTAAACCTTTATTGAAGGTGAAGAAGGCTAGCGCTAGAGCAACAACAGCGTAAATCGCCCAACCGTGAAGACCCCAATTGTAGATGGTTGCACCAAGCGCCAACTTAGCCGCTTCAGGAGAGTAAGCTTCAACACCTAATGGCGTTTCATACCAGCCAGTGAAGTAAGCCACTGGCTCAGCCACACCCCAGAACATTAAACCAATACCCATTCCCGCGGCGAATAACATCGACATCCAAGATAGGTTAGAGTGCTCTGCTTTGGCATCATTGCCACCAATACGTATCTTGCCATACGGGGAGACAATGAGGGCAAAACAGAAAATTACGAAGATGTTTGCTGCCCACATGAAGAAACCATCGAAGTTACCAATGACTTTCCATTTGATTCCATCAAGCGCCGCTTTTGCGGTTTCAGGGTCTGCGACTAGAAGTGCCAACAGGAAGATAATGATCGCCCCTGCACTGATTCCAAATACTGGGTTATGAACATCAAAACCCCATTTCTGAACGTTATCTTGTCCTACTGTATAATCGGTATTTTCAATACTATACCTATCTTTTACAGGCTCCATGCTTCCTCTCTAATTTGCAGCGCACAGTTTGCAACATTGCATTCGGCGCTTAAATTTAGAAAAGAAGAATATCAACCTGTCGCAAAAATACTAAAAAAACCTCCATAAAGGAGGCGTAAATTACACATTTAGTAATTAAATTACACATTTAACGTAATTTAGCGTAAGATCAGTCCACAAGCCCGGAGCTGACCGCATATTTTGCAAGCTCTGCCGTAGAGTGAATATCGAGCTTATGCTTAATATTTTGCCTATGGGTTTCTACCGTTCGATAGCTGATATTCAGCGCCTTCGCGACCTCTTTACTGCTCTCCCCTTTTGCGACTAATTTCAGCACAGCCTCTTCACGTCTACTCAATGGATTCTTGACCGATGGCGTAGGAGTAATCGGCTGAGTAAACAAATTCTGCGTGACTTTTTCACAGAAATAGGTCGAACCTTGATTGACCGTTTTGATTGCCTGCACCATTTTTTCAGCCGAAATCTCTTTCAACATGTAGCCGACAGCCCCCGACTGCATCACCTTCATGATGTATTCACGGTTGTTATGCATGGTCAGCATCAGTACCTTGGCTTCTGGGTCTTCTTCTTTGATCAGATGGGTGGCATCAATGCCATTCATGATAGGCATGCTGATATCCATCAACACCACATCAGGGCGCAGAGACTTAACCACCTCTACCGCTTCTAGCCCATTACTGGCGGTACCTATCACGCTAATATCTGGCTCGAGTTCCAATCTCGCCATAAAGCCATCCAGTACCACTTGGTGATCATCAGCAATCACAACTCGAATAACTTCACTCATTCATTAATCCCTCTAGTGTCAGTAACACTGTAATTTCCGTTCCGAGGCCAATCTCACTCATCAATTCAAAGTCACCACCGATGAACTCCACTCGCTCTCTCATGTTACGCAGCCCGATCCCTCGTTTTTCCATCGCTTTATAGGTGTTGAAACCGACACCGTTATCTTGAATCAGTAGCTGCAGCACATTACCAATTTGCTGCGCGATAACCGTTACTTTGGTCGCTTGCGCGTGTTTCTCGATATTATTCAGCGACTCTTGTACCACTCGATACAAAGTTGTCGCAGCCTCAGATTTCAGCTTGCCCTGTTGAGTGCTAAACAAGGTTTCCACTTCAATACCCGAATGCGCCTGAAAATCTAATAACAGCGAAGATAGCGCCGCTTCTAAGCCTATGTCATCCAATGAACTTGGACGAAGTTGATGTGAGATGTGCCTCACTTCCTCGATCGCTCGCATCAGTGAATGCTGCGACTTATTCAAATGTGCTTTAAGGTCTTCATTTTGTAGCTTATTACCGAGCAGTTCTAAGTGGCAACGACTCGACACTAATAATTGGTTAATACCATCATGCAACTCACGCGCTAGATGCTTCTTCTCGTCTTCTTGGAACATCACCGTTTTGTGCGCCAGTTCCTTTAGGTTGTTATCCGCAATCCGATGTTCATGCATGTTAATGGCCAAGGTCAGCACGATGATGACAGCGACCGTCACACTCAGAATCACCACAATCGAAAAGAACGTGGTTTCAATATTGTTGTTAATCGCGGCCTGCATCGAGGCCACTTCTTGGTGCACGTCTTCAATATACAAGCCGGTGCCAATCATCCAGTCCCAACGCTCTAACCAAGCGGCGTAGCTCAACTTAGAGACCACCTCACCCGTCGACGGTTTTTGCCACAAATACTGGTGAAACCCGCCTCCGGTTTGCGCTTCTCTTAACAGAGCTTCTATCAGAAAGTCGCCATCTTCATCTTGCAGTTGGAGTAGGTTTTGGCCTATCAATTCTGGCTGAATTGGATGAACCAAATTGGTTCCGTGGCGATCGTAGGCAAAGAAATACCCATCCGAGCCATATCTAAGTTTAGACAATATGGTTCGAACTTTGTTTTTGGCTTGAGCTTCTTGGATATTTGGGTCGTTATAAATGTGTTCTATGGCGTCGAACGCGAGGTCAACCGTATCTTTGAGGGCGTTTTCACGCGACTTGATTAGGCTATCTCTAAAGATCTCGACTTCTTTAGCACCTAACGTTTTAGTCTGGTGCAGCGAGATCCAACTAATACTCGCCGTTACGAGCAGCAACGGGAGCAGCGTCAGCAAAATCAGCTTGGCTTTTAGAGGCATTCCTTTCCCTCACAAAAAACGGCTTACTGAACATCAATAAGCCGTTTTACTTTAGCAATTTATAGATAACCGTTGAAACATATCATTCACATTCTAGGCTTCACTCACATTCCATAGAAAGATGGGAAAGCGAGAAGTGATCCAAGTACGAGGATTTGAATCAGAATGAACGGCATCACGCCTCGGTAGATGTCCTTAGTTGTCACACCTTTTGGTGCTACGCCTTTTAGATAGAACAGACTAAAACCAAATGGCGGCGTTAAGAATGAGGTTTGCAGGTTCATCGCGATAAGGATAGCGAACCAAGTCATATTGATGCCCATCAGTTCAGCAACTGGCGCAATGATCGGCACG
This sequence comes from Vibrio sp. 10N.261.46.A3, assembly GCF_041472995.1. Taxonomy (NCBI): domain Bacteria; kingdom Pseudomonadati; phylum Pseudomonadota; class Gammaproteobacteria; order Vibrionales; family Vibrionaceae; genus Vibrio; species Vibrio sp. 10N.261.46.A3. Next base: position 39,092 of record NZ_JBFRRH010000079.1, read on the forward strand.
ATGATGAAACAGATCTCTACGAAGTCGATGAAGAAACCCAGAATCAGAATCACCAACATGGTAATGATCAAGAAGCCCCATTTCTCACCTGGCAGTTGTAGCATCCACTCTTCAACCAGATAATCACCACCAGTGTAGGTAAACGCCATTGAGAATGCCGTTGCACCCAACAAAATAGCAAATACCATCGCGGTTACTTTCACCGTCTCTTTCGACGCGTCGTACACCATCGACCAACTAAACTGACCGTAAAGCAGTGCAAGAATCATCGCACCCGCGCCCCCTAATGCCGCTGACTCTGTTGGCGTAGCAACACCTGCGAAGATAGAGCCCAGTACAACAATGATGAGCGCTAAAGGCGGAAGAATCGCTTTCAGTGCATTAAACACTTCTTGCTTACGGCTGATGGAGTCATCACGTTCAATCGGTTGAGCCGCTTCAGGGTGTAGCTTCGCGTATATCAAGATATAAACGATGTACGCGCCGACCAGCATCACGCCCGGCCAAATCGCCGCTTGGAACAAGTCGCCTACTGGAACACCTAGAACGTCACCCAATAGAATCAATACGATGGAGGGTGGAATGATCTGCCCTAGCGTACCAGACGCACAAATAGTGCCGCAGGCTAAGCCTTTGTCGTAATTGTACTTGAGCATTACTGGTAACGAGATAAGCCCCATCGCCACTACCGAAGCCCCTACTACACCGGTTGAAGCCGCAAGCAGTGAACCTACTAATACGGTTGAAATCGCGATACCACCACGAACGCCACCAAACAGTCGCCCCATAGACTCAAGTAGCTGTTCAGCAAGCTTAGTCTTTTGCAGAACAAGCCCCATGAAGACAAACAATGGAACGGCCATTAACACCGTATTTTCCATGATCGATTGAATTCGATATGGCATAAAGGCAAACATTTCGATGCCTTCAGCCCAAACACCAAAGATTAAGGCGATACCACCAAAGGTAAACGCCACTGGGAAGCCAAGTAACAGTGCAAACAAGGCTACAAAAAACATTACTATTCCAATCATGTTCAGCCTCTACTAATTCTTTGTATGAGTATTGTTTGCATGGATAAGGTGCGGATTAAAAATCTTGTTGAGTGAGTGCAGGATCAAACCCACGCCACTGAGTGCCATTAAGAAGAATGACAGCGGGATCATGGCTTTGATGATCCAGCGATATGGCAAGCCACCCGGGTCACCTGAGGTTTCGCCGAGGTTATAGCTCTCTTTGGCCACATCAATACCAAACCAAGCAACCAGCAAACAGAAAGGCATCAGAAAGATAAGTGTGCCGAGCAGGTCAATAATCGCTTGCGCCTTGAAGCTCAGTTGCTCGTAGAACACATCCACTCGCACATGACCACCAGCCTTTATGGCATAAGGAACACCTAATAGGAAAACGGCTGAAAAAAGATGCCATTCCATTTCTTGGAAAGCGATAGAGACATCGTTGAAGGCATATCTCATGACAACGTCATACACAACGTTGGCGATAAGTAGAATAAACAACATACTGGAAAGCCATCCCAGTGCATCACCGATACGATTAAACACGCGTTCAATATAAATTAGACTTCGCATTCCCGACTCCATGGAATTTGAAAGACATCGCGCAGTACAGCTAACCCAACTAAAGACAATTCAGTTTATAGCTAGCAATAGGCACGACGTAGAAAGGGTTCTTGGGATCTTGTTACAGGATTTATCCTGCTTAGTTATTATGTTGAAAATGAACCCGCCGCTTATCTGTTTAGGTACTTAAGCCCTTAGACTTAAGCTATGTAACAGTACGTTTGCTTTGGGTTCACTTAGCTTCAGTTCAACAACTGTCGATTATTTCGCTTGGCTATTTAGATAAGCTCTGTGTGAAATATCCGTCCATGACCGTACTTGCTCTAGGTAGCTTGCTTGTGAAGCTTGTATCTCTTTCGCCAACTCATCTTTCTCAGCGTGCTCAGCAAGAAGACGATCGTTCGCTTCTTTCAGTGCCGACATTACCTCTGGTGGGAAATCTTTAACTTGTACATCTGGGTATTCTGTTTTCATTGAAACCCAGTTCTTACCACTTTCGTGCGTAGCTTGTGTGTACATGTCATAAGCCGCTGTACGCATGGCAACACGCAAGATCTCTTGTAGGTCTTCAGGAAGCTTGTTCCATGTACGCTTATTCACTAGGAATTGAAGCTCTGAACCCGGCTCATGCCAACCTGTGTAGTAGTAAGGCGCGATTTTGTGGAAACCCATACGTAGATCAAGTGATGGGCCTACCCACTCCAGTGCATCGATTGTGCGACGCTCCAAAGAGGTGTAAAGCTCACCTGGGGCAATGTTTGTCGGCTTAGCGCCTAGCTCTGCAAGAATCTCACCCGCAAAGCCTGGGATTCGCATTTTCAGACCTTGTAGATCTTCAACGCTGTTGATCTCTTTTTGAAACCAACCACCCATCTGAATATCCGTGTTACCGCCCGGGAAAGACATCAAGTTATGTGGAGAGTAAACCTGCTCCATCAACTCCATACCACCACCGTGATAGAACCACGCGTATTGTTCTGCTGGCGTCATACCGAAAGGCATAGAAGTGAAGTAAAGAGTGTTTGGAACTTTACCTTTCCAGTAGTAAGAGCCTGAGTGACCCATGTCGTATTGACCAGACTTAACCATGTCAAAAACGCCAAGAGGTGCTTTGTGTTTGTTTGCTGAATCGATTCTGATTTGCAGTCGACCATTCGACATCTTCTCAGCCATCGCCGCCATGTTTTTGGTTGCATCACCGAAAACTGGGAAGTTTGGCCCCCAAGTTTCCGCAAGTTTTAAACGGTAAACCTTATCAGCGGCTGTAGCACCAGTAGCGACCAAAGCTAAACAAGCCGCAGCAGTTACTGCAACGTTTTTAAAAACTCGTGTGAGGGAGTTAGAAATGAGACTCATGTTCACGTCCTTTGTTGGGTTAACACTCTTTCTATGAGCATTTTTTATGATTCAACATAAGAGTGCACCGAGATGAGGCAACAAGATATCAGGGAGAGCACGCACGACGGGCGCACACAAACTGCGTATTAGACCAAAGGATTACGTAGAACTACGTAGGAGATGATTAGGTAAAGTCGATTTTAAAGGATTGAGGCCATTCATCAGAGAAATACTTATTGATGAATACCTAAGTATTAATAATTAAATACTCTTAACAATTGATTACCATTTCGTGATGAAGCTCTATTCATTGCTGTATTTTAGGGAAAACAATCAAGGCTTTGCTCTCTTACTCTACCTAGCTAACGCCCTACTTTAGTGCTTGCTGATTCGAAGCTCTGACACGAGACAACAGTAATCAGTTAAGCCGTATATCGAATTGGAATTGAGATTATAGAGCCTAGGTTTAGGCTTGGATTTAGATTTGGGCTTGGGCTTGGCATAATGTGCCAGATACAAAAAAGCCTCGAAAATCGAGGCTTAAAAACTTAACGAAGCGAATGTAATCCCACAGGATTAGATAGCTTTGTAGATAACCTTGTTACCTGCTAGCTGCTCTTTCGCTACTAGGTTTTCTTCAAGAAGTTTTTTCAATGCGCCTGTTGCCCATGAAGCTGCTTTCGCGTCTTCTTGACCAGCTTCTAGGCCGATACCTTTAGGGTTAATGCCTTCAGCATTGCTAACAACGATGTCTAGAACTTGTTGTTGCTTAGGAGTCAGTGCTACTGCAACTTCTTTAGTTGCTGCTACTGCTTTCTCTACCGCTGGTTTTGCTGCTACAGTTTTCTCTGCTACAACTTTCTCTGCGACAGGCTTCGCTTTTTTCGGCGTTGCCACTGCTTTAACTACAGCCGCTTTAGTGCGTTTCTGCAGTTTAGCCTGCACCTTACGCTTATGAGCAAGTCTCATTGAATATTTCTCCAGTTCACTGCTCTTTTCGCAGTGGTGAAAATTTGAAGCGCGATTTATACCAAAAAACAGGAGCTATTTGTAGAGTGAAGCGTCGAAAGTCGACGAAAAATACCGATATTGTCTACTAGCGTCTATTATTTAAACATCGACTTATCAATTCAGGGTCATATACACTGGTTATCCATCCAGACAAAAATATGAAAACTTGGTGTTGCCTATGGACACTCGTCACCTTACTAATTTCTCTTTGCCTTCATTCACTCGCTCGTACCGTATCCTCGCGGTTATTTTAGGCTTCATTTGCTTGATCGTTGCGCTTTACAGTGACAATCCAAAGTTACTGATCGTGGGTGCTTTTTGTAGTATTGCGCTTCTGGGAACCGGCTACTATTTGATGCTGCGCAGCCGAGTGATGTTCACACTTACCCCGACTCATTTTCAGCAGCACTTTTACAAAGGGGGTTGGGTTTTAAAATGGAGTAACATCCAAAAAATTGGTCTTTGCACTTATGAACAAGATGGTTGGCATCAGCCTCTGCCCTGGGTCGGAATTAAGGTAAAGGACTACTCGCCCTACCTAGATTCAATTTGTCCTAAAATCACGTGTGAATTATTACTCAGCCAACGAGCACTTTTGTACTTAGGAGCCAAACAAGCAGGCAAAGAGTCCAACTTTGAAGATATGGTTCTCGACTCATCACATTACCATGCGCGTTGTACTGAAAGTGGCTGTGTCGAACTAACCCAATATAAAGAGTCACAGAATATCGACGACGTTAATTTCAACGATAACCAATCACAAAACAACATTGATTCACCGAGTGAGACAAACAGTCAAAACGCGGTGATTAAAGACTATTCTGGATTACAGGCGATGCTTGCCAACAGAATGAAGTATCAAAGGGGCTTCCACGGTTATGACATTTTCATATCAACCCATGATTTGAATATGAGTGGAGAAGAGTTTGTGGGGCTGGCTCGACGCTACTTGGCTGCCGCTGAACGTCTTTCTGATTAAGGTTTACCAGTAAGTTCACACACAATAAAAAAGCTTAGCTTTCAGGACAAAAGCTAAGCTTCATTTTCAATCAATCGACACAAATAGTCGGTTGGAAAATCAAAAATTTAATTAGTAAAGAGGCATTTCATCTGCGACGAACGGGTTTGATGCACGCTCGCGACCGAATGTCGATTCAGGGCCATGACCCGGAACGAATGTTACGTCACTGCCTAGCGGCCAAAGCTTAGTCTTGATTGAAGAGATAAGCGTATTGAAATCACCTTGTGGGAAGTCAGTACGGCCAATTGCGCCGTTAAACAATACATCACCCACAAATGCTAGACGAGCTTGCTCACTGAACAGTACAACGTGACCTGGAGTGTGGCCCGGCGTGTGAATCACATCGATCACTTGATTACCAAAAGTGACTTTGTCGCCTTCTTCTAACCAAGTGTTTGGTTCAAAAGCTTTACACAGAGGGAAACCAAACATCTGACTTTGATTCTCTAGACCTTGTAGCCAGAAGTTATCAGCCTTATGTGGGCCAACAATATTCACCTTCAAGATCTCAGCAAGTGGTACCGTACCGCCAACATGATCTAAGTGACCGTGCGTCAGTACCAAGTTCACAACCTTAACACCGAGTTCTTCAATGATAGCCGCGAGTTGTTGAACATCACCGCCAGGATCGACAACGATGCCTTCCATGGTTTCATCACACCACACAATCGAGCAGTTCTGAGAGAAAGAGGTAACAGGTACAACTTGATACTTAAGAGACATATACAAACCTTAAAGAGCGAATCTGGTGAACAACTCGAATATCGCTATGTTATTGGTAACAAACCCTGCAATAACAAACTAAACAGCAACAAACTGAGCAGCAATAAACCGAGTTATTAGAACAAACTGAAATTTGGGCAAACTATGACATTGGATGTCTACTTTGACAAGTGCCTACCGTATCACTCAATAACTCAGCTTAGCTCTACCAGCTGCGGACTGGACCAGTATCGATATGGATAAAGTTGCTACGCGCATAATAACCGACACCACCCGCGTTCAAGCTTTTCGCTACGTCTCTCAACTCTTTAAGGTCAACACCATCGATACGGAAATCGATCGCTTTACCTAGCATGTGGTAACTCTTCTTAGCGACACCACTCGACTTAGAACGAAGGGCTTCATTAGTCGCCGGAGAACGATAACCAGAGATCACCTGAACTTCTTTTTGAATACCCAACACGTTTTGAATCTGAGTGATCTGATCAAACAGATTCTTATCCATTGGGTGGATTTCATTGCGACGGAAATCGCGGCATAGTTTGCTAAGACGTGCCATCTCGTCACCAACATAGTTAGTGCCATCGAAATAACAAGTCTCTAATCGTTCACCAGTGTGAAGATTATTCATACTAATCGTTCTTGGTTGATCCGGGTATGAAGCGAAAGCGATAGAAGGAGTAAGAGAGGCGACTACAGCAGTACCACCAGCGTAAGTCAGAAACTGACGGCGTGAAAATAAACTTTGAGACATACAGCAAAAAAACCAATTAAATCGAACGAAAAATGCACGATACATAATGAAATTTGCTGCGTCAACGTACAAAAACCGTGCAAAACGTTAGTATTTGTAACCTTTACACGGTTAGTTATTGATACTCATTATAATTTTATCAATAGAAGCTTACTTGTCATTTTTCGGTCAAGATCACCTTTATTGGTCGTATTTTAATCAACCGCCCTCTTTATCATATTGGTAGATATCGCCGCGGTATTGTATACCTCCTTCTTCAAACAACACGGTTTGATAGATGATGTGCACTGGAATTCGCTTCTTGAGACGAACCTTGGTGTTCGGCGCAAGGTCGCTATTTTGGTTCGGAACCTTCCTTACCTTGGTGGCAAACAACAACTCAGCCAGTTCTTCTGCATGTTCAACACGTATACAACCTGAGCTATAAGCTCGGAAGTCGTCATTAAACAGACCTTTACTTGGTGTATCGTGTAGATAGATCGCGCGCTTATTGGGAGTGTTGAACTTGTACAAGCCTAATGCATTACGTGAACCTGCCTGCTGACGCATTCGATATGGGAAAGAATTGAAGTTGATGGTCTGCCAATCGATCTCTGTGGTGTCGACCGTTTCCATTGAACGCCAACCGTCAATCACTTGGAAGTTGTTCGTTTCAAGGTAACTTTCATCAGCTTTGACCTTAGGCAAGATGTCTTTGACCATGATTTTCCATGGCACATTCCAAGTCGGGTTTAGAATGACCGAATCTAGGTTTATCTCTAAAAGCGGCGTTTTTCGTGATTTTCTGCCTACCACGACTTTCGACTCAAACACCTCTTCGCCATCTTCCCAATACTTCATATCAAAGCTAGGCACGTTGACCACGATAAGAGAGTCTCTGTCTCTTGGCCATAAACGAACGCGTTCTGCATTCAGAGCCAAAGAGCTCAACCGATCATCAAAACCCATATTGATCCACTTGATCGTGTCTGGCCCGATGATCCCATCATCCGTAAGGCCGTGCATGCGTTGGAAAGATTTAATCGCCTTTTGCAGATCTCGATCGAACTCAGGGAAGTCGACCGCGATCATCGAGGTATCAACGCCGACCAATGCAATACGCTCAACCAAAGTCGCTTTGTCCGAGAGCGAGTCTCCCAAGCGTTTCAATCCTTTCTGTCTGTATCGTTCAATATTGAGTTCAGACGCGGTTTCCAACACGGAATAGGTCGCCTTGAATTGGTCAAAGTCCCCAACAGGCGGCGCGTAAGACAACACCATCTCTAATAAGTAATCATTAGCAACGCTGCTTTTCAGTCTCATCAAAATATGTGGCGAAGGTTGAGGCAATTTAGAATGCAACTTACCCGAGAAGTACCACTCTTTACCGGCAAGCGGCGCGTTTTCAACGTAGCTAAGATAATAGATAAAGGTATCAGTGAGTAAGATGTCTAACTCTTGCCATTGACGACGAGATTGATACTGGCGGATTTGCTTGAGTTGTCGTTCAAAAAGCGGTGCCATTTGCGCTTGTTCAAGAAGCGACAATTGGAACTCAAACGCTTTAACCAGCTCAGGAGAATCCCAAAGGATAGGCAGAGAAGTGTCTTGATAGATACTCTGTGTCAGCTCTGGATATATAAGCATGAAAGAGAGTTCTGAATCAGCCGGAATGAAGCGGCTCTCGTCAGAACTCGTATAGCTCCATGCATGCACAGAGACTAAAACTAGTATTCCACAGAAGTATTTCGCGAACATGCTTAACTCCATCATCAATCATCCCATAAGTATGGCAAAGATATAGGAGTAAGCATGTTATTTTTAAGCGGCTTTATAAATCAGATAGAACTCCAATGGTTATCCCACTGGACCGATGATTGCTGAGTTGATTTCTCATAAGGCTTGCGTTGGCTGACCACACTACCCGCCCCAGAGCTGAGTCGAAACTCTCCATCAAGTAACACGGCACCAGAGGCATCTGACAGCGCAGAAAGCTCGACTAATTCTTTGCTCTCTTTAGACCAAATACCGTAGCAACTCCCTCTTGGCGAGGTCGCGATAATCCAATCATCTGACGCCGCAATGCTTGCGATATAGTGATTAAATCTTGCCCATTGCTCAGGCTCAGCGTTCAGTGATTCAAACTGCCCGCCTTTGGTATGCATCGCCAAAAGCGAAGGATACTCGTCTGGCTCACCACGATATTGCTGACCACAAAGCACGGTTTCAGCACCATCATGGGCTAAGTGTCGAATACTCAGCTTCTTGTCTAGCAATTCAACCTGATCAAGCAACACACCTTCAGGAGAAACATAACTCAAACTCGGTTGCATGGAGTCCAAATTTTTCGGTGTTCTGCCATCAGTATGAACGCCACCAACGCCAATCGCGAGATTACCATCAGGCATGATGATCACTTCATGTGGGCCGATACCGAAACCAGTGAACTCCTCAACCTTACGATAGCCTTGCGCGACATCGTACACGCCAATTACGCCTTGGCTGCTGTCCGTTTTCCCTTCGGTGGCATACAGTAACTTACCATCCAATGAGTAAACGCCATGACCATAGAAGTGGCGGTTGTTACCTTTGACGACCATTTTGATCTGCTGACCACTTTTATAGTCAAACACCATAAAATAGTCACCAGGACGACGAGCAAAAACCACCGCATGTGATGATGTTGGGCAAATTGCTACGCCATGACCACGATCGGGGATCGGAAGTTGGCTCAGTGGCATACCAAATTCGTCAGCCACAACCGCTGAATATTGACCACGACCATTAAGAGCACAACCAATCAACTGGGGATCATTAGATGTGCTCATGCCATCCTTTTGACTTGCACACCCAAATGGAAGAACCGGAACAGCTGCGCAACCCAGTACGGCCTTGAGTAACGTTCTTCGTGTAGTATCAGTCACCATCGGTAGCATTAAATCCTATTACCACGCCAAGCTCTATCGCTACTTCTTCATGAATCAGGTACTTCAAACGTTCTAGTTTGTTGTATTGAGTCAGCACATCTCGGTAGCCTTCTTTGCTCTGTAGTAGAGTAAACAAGCTAGAATCTGTAGGCCAAGTATCTAACGTTAGAGCGAACTGGGCTGCTACACGATCGGCAAGGTCATTTAAGTCCTTGTCTCTCAATAAACCATCAAGACCATTACCATCAGCTAAGTACAACTTCTCTAGCGCGGCTACGTTCGCTTTCAACTGAGTCATTGAGGTTTGAGCTCGCCAAGATTCAGAGAAATAAGGGCGTGGGTGACCAATTTTAGCCATTGGGCGACTCAGCTTTTTCATGCTGTAATCAAGTTGGTTAGTTAGTAAAGCGATGTATTCAGATTCCCAACGCATCTCGTCTAACGCTAACCAAGGGTTAACCTGCCAAGCCTCAGCAATAGAGGCCGATTTCATCGCCAAGTTTTGTGCGATAGCTTGTGAAGATAGACAGCCAGACGCTTTATCTTGCAGTAGTGGAGATTGCTCGTCGTACAGAGACCACTCCAACGCACCTAACCCTTGAACAGTCACACTCTGCTGAGCAATTTCATCTTGAGACCAAGCTTTATCTTGCTGAGTCAGCTGGCGCATTTTTAGGCCGGTAGTGTTCTTTTTGTCTGGCCAGAATTGAACATTCCAGCTCTCTTCTAATGCCGCTGTTGGGCCTCTTTCTTGTCCTTGCAGTGCCATCCAACTGTTCATGGTGAGCTGCCACTGATTTTTCAAAGCATCTAACTCAACATCATTAGTTTGGCAGTACCCTTGCATCAAGACTTCCAGCTCGTTGGCTTGCTTGGCGAATAGGACGGCAGAATTAAACTCCTGCTGATAAACACTGCGACTAATATGATTCGTCGTGTCTGCTTGATAAGAGACACCGTTAACCTCAGATGAAGCGGCTTGCTCACCCGATGATTGACAGCCTGCTATGACTAATACCGATAAAGGCATTAACAAAAATTTATGTGCCATGCTGTTACCTTACTTCCTAGTTTTTCTTTTAATTATATGAGTTCAATAAATATGAAACGACCGCTGACCTCGTATTGCTACAAGTTCAGCGGTAGTCAGTCTTTTGTTAGCGGCTTTCTTAAGTAACTAAGCCGTTGGCTTAACTGAATTCAAGACAGCCTATAATGAGTCCAAAAACGCTAGTAGTGCTTCGCGTTCACTGCTACTCAAAGCTAATACTTTTTGTTTTGCCATTTCTGCTTCGCCACCATGCCAAAGTACCGCTTCCATAACGTTTCTTGCGCGACCGTCATGAAGTAAGAACGTATGACCGTTCACTTCTTTGGTATAGCCTAATCCCCAAAGTGGTGTGGTACGCCACTCTTGACCATTAGCAAGATATTCTGGGCGATTGTCGGCTAAACCTTCACCCATATCATGCAAAAGCATATCGGTGTATGGGCTAATCAACTGTTTCGAAAGAGCAGGCAGACCCTCACGTTCTGCTGTGCGAATTTCAGCTTGGTGACAGCTTTGACAACCAATCTCTTTAAACAGCTTTTTACCTTGAACAACCGCTGGGTTCTCGACATTACGACGAATAGGTACCGCGAGATGCTGCGAATAGAACTCAACAAAATCTAAGATGTTGTCGCTAACTTCTGGCTCGCCACCATTTGGGAAATCATCACAGGTTGATTGCGCTGATGTGCAGTTTTCATTCGGGAATAAATTGCTTGTCAGGCCTAAGTCGCCGTTAAATGCCGCCGCGTTTTGCTGCATTAAGTTTGGCTGCCCAGCTTTCCAACCAAAACGACCTAGTACCATTTCATTGGTTTGAACATCAAGAACATAGTTAGCTTTACCCGACACGCCTTGCTTGTCAGCCAATTGCTGCTCTGCAAATCCTAGAATCGTTTCTTGTGGGATACTTTCAAGCAGACCAAGGCCAACCATTGGCGGCGCGACTCGAGCTGAGAATTCTGTTTTAGGGTGCATTTCACCGAAAGCAAGTTCAGTAATCTTTAAAATGGGTTTACGCAGAGTAACGACAGTGCCGTCTTTGAACTCAACAGGAACATCCGTGTAGCTAATATTCACTTTGCCCTCTGGTTTTACACCTTGAAGCGCAAAATCTTGTAGCTGGCCACCGTAGGTCGGTTCTGGAATACCGCCATCACGAATGAAGGCTTGTCTCTGCTCTGGCGTTTCTGCTGGAATGCTTAAGCGAACCAGCATTGAAACCGCATTCTCATCGCCTTTTTCTGGCGCGTGACCACGGCCATCTTTGATGTGGCAATTTTGACAGCCGTTGGTGTTGAACAGTGGGCCAAGTCCATCACGAGCATCGGTTGATGAAGGCGCGGGTACCCAAGGGTTTCTAAAAAAGCTGTTACCTACGCTGAAATCTAAGCGTTTACTCATGGGTAAATTGGCAGCAGGAAGAGAAAAAGCGTTCGCTCCCTCTTTCTTCACGGTCGTTTTGCCACCAGAGTAGGTTTCATGGGCGTGTAGCGGAGATAAGAAAAACAGTGCGGTTAATAGTGAGGCTGAGAGATACGACTTCATACATTGCCTTGCTGTGTTTTTGATTTTAGTTTTTATGTGGAAATGACTTTCTTAATTAGCAAACAATTAAGGGCCCTATGAGAGCCCTTATATTTGTGTTCGCTCGGGTTCTTAGAACTCGTGATCCGCTGTGTCTGGGTTTAGGCTATCAATGCCAATCACACCCGCAGCACGCTCAATAGCAGCTGTTTGAGATACTAGCGCAACAATTGTTTTGTTAACTAGTGCGTTACCCGCAGCGTTGTCAGCAGCGATTAGCTGATCGAAGTGCTGGTTGTTTTTCTCTGCAGACGTTACTAGTTCGCCTACTTGTGCACGCGCTAAGTCAAACTGCTTTTGAATCTCTTTCGCAGCTTGCTCATCTTTTTGCTCTACTAGGTCGAACAGGCTTGGACCTGAAAGCAGAGTACCGTCTTCACGCTTGTATAGACCCGTGTAAACGTTGTAGATGCCTTGCTCGTTGTAGTAGTGAGAGTTGTGCGTGTTATCAGAGAAACAATCGTGCTCGTCTTCAGTAGAGTTTGCTTCTAGTGCAACCTTCATACGCTCACCCGCTAGCTCACCTAGAGACAGTGAACCCATGCCGAACAGCATTTTACGAAGACCATTCTCGCTAGATTCAGAAAGAAGCTCTTGACGGTAGTTGCCTTTCTCGCCTTCAGCCCACTGCTTTTCCATCCACTCTAGGTCTTGAATAAGTAGCTCAGCTGATGCTTTTAGGTATGCGCCACGACGGTCACAGTTGCCGTTAGTACACTCAGCACCAACAACGAAATCAGTGTAAGCACGCTCACCTGCACCGCTGTTTGTACCGTTTAAATCTTGGCCCCAAAGTAGGAATTCAATTGCGTGGTAGCCAGACGCTACGTTCGCTTCAGAACCGCCGATCTCGTTCAAGTCTGCGATTAGCTCTGGAGTAATGTTAGTTGCATCAACCGTAGTCTGACCAATTTGGAAAGTCTTATTAGCCACGATGTTTGCGCTAGCGCCTTCGTTACCAAGTTCATATTGGTAATCAGTCGAAACGTAATCAATCAGGCCTTCATCTAGTGGCCATGCGTTTAGTTGGCCTTCCCAATCATCAACAACAGCGTTGCCGAAGCGGAATACTTCTGACTGTTGGTATGGTACGCGAGACTCAAGCCAAGCTTGTTTTACTTGTTCGAAGTTGCCAGCAGAAGGAGAAGCTAAGAAGGTATCAATAGAAGAGTTCAACGCCTTTGCTGTAATTACTGAATCTGCAAACACTGCATGCGCAATATCTGCGTAATGTTCTACAACTTGATCTTGAGTTACTGCTGCGAAAGAAGAAGCAGAGGCAAAAATGAGTGACGAAGTTACGGCTTTTGTCACTAAAGATTTAATGGTCATGAAGCATCCTTGTTGAGCTTTAAATTATTATTCGTAGTAATAGTGCAAACTATTATCATTTACACTACGGATTGGAATAATACAAACTTACAATTTTATTGCAAGATAAATACAAAAAAACCTCACATTTGTGAGGTCTTTGAACATTTTTGTGTTATGCGCAACAAAGGAGGCTAATCAGATATCCAGGTTATGCTTACCGTGTGAGACTTTCGCCTTTAGGTAGCTTTCATTACCCGATTTGATATGAGCAGAGGTATTCACCACTTCTTCAATCTCAATACCAAAGGATTTTAGCTCATTGATCTTCTTAGGGTTGTTGGTGACTAAGCGGATTTTTGTGGTACCTAAAGCGCGTAGCATTTCAGCAGCTTCAGTAAAATCGCGTAGGTCATCGCCAAAACCTAGGTGGTTGTTGGCTTCATAAGTGTTCATGCCTTCGCTTTGCAGACGGTACGCATCGATTTTGTTGTACAAACCAATACCACGACCTTCTTGACGAAGATAAAGGATCACGCCACCCGTCTCACCCATAATTCTAATGGTTTCGTCTAGCTGCTCACCACAGTCACAGCGAGAAGAATGGAAAACATCACCAGTAAGACACTCAGAGTGCATACGAACAAGAGGTATGTCTTGTGTTTTATCTGCTGATTTAAATATCACAGCAACATGCTCTTTATCTGTTTTCAATCCATGAAAAGACAGAAGTTCAGCATCAATACTGCTTGTTACCCCTACTTTGAAATCTATTCTGGCACGTACTTCCGCCATAGCTATACTCACTTGAAAATTCGATGTATTTAACAACACTACATGATATGTCTAGGCAATATTTTGTAGTGGACTATCTAATGATAGACACTATGAGGCTGTTAACAATTTTTTTCAAGGTCGACCTCGTACAAATTGTTATAATATAACAATTATTTTTCAAGTAAGAAAAAACCCCACATTGGGATGACCAACATGGGGTTATAAATTAATCAGTTGCGGCTAAAACTGCATTTTTACTGAACGCTCAACTTACTTGAGTTTGCTTCCAGATGACAAGTTGCACCCAAGCATTCTCTAATTCAGTTAGCTCTTCTTGCGTAAGCGTAGAAATGCTCGACTTAGCACTGTATCTCTCTGCCCATTTATCTGACTGGACACGAGTATGGAACTCTTTCTTTAAATTTGAGATTACGTTATCCACAGATACATCCTTATATAGCAGTGCTTAGCCTTTATAATCGGTTAATGTTACAAAATACAGGTCAATTGGTAAACAGTAATACACAATTTTTATGAGCTCTTCCTAACACTTTTTACTGATAAATATATAAATAAGAGAAATAATAGGCTCGGTAGCAACCAAAGTAATAGATTTGAAACCTTCATCGCCGGCTTATAAAGTACAAATTCACCAAATCTTTCCGTCATATATTGAGTAATCTCATTATTACTCTTCCCTGCTTTCACCATATTGAACACAACAAGACGTAAGTCTTTTGCTATTGGTGAGTTGGATTCAATCAGATTTTGGTTTTGACATTGTGGGCAGCGTAACGTTTTCGCCAAGCTAATAGCGCGTTGCTGTTGTTCTGGGTTTTCAAACTCAAACAGTTCAACTTGAATACTCGTCTCTTTATTACTGGCAGTAAACAGATCTTCAGCCATGGTTGGAAGGCTAATCACTAAAAGAGCTGACAGCATAAACAACGTTTGTATTAGAGATTTCATCATCCATTCACACCATCAAAATACATCGCAAGTTCATCTTTCCATACCGTTTCATTAATCACGCCCAATAGCTTTTTAATGATCTGGCCATTGGCATCAACCAAATACGTTTCAGGTGTGCCGATTACGCCCAACTCTAACGCTAACTTGCCTTGCGGGTCACTGATCACGGTTGAGTATGGGTTGCCATCATTCGATAACACGTTAATCGCAGCCCCGGAGTTATCTCGATAATTAAGCCCGACGATTGGAATGCCTTTATCGTGAAGTTGAAGCAAAAAGGCGTGTTCGGTTTTACATATCCCGCACCAAGAAGCCCACACATTAACCAGTTGATAAGGGTGCTGCGTGACATCAGCGAGCGTAATTTTCTGCTGACCACTGACGCCTTCACTATTTACTAACGCACTCGATGTAAATTCTGGAAATGCCCTTTGTTGTTCAGACACAATGGTCGACTGCTGCTTATTATCAAGCGCAAAGACAAACCCCAGCACCATAATCAATGCTAAGGCAATTAGACTAATTAGCTTGTTACGAACGCTGGTATGCATATTGAGACGCCTTAACGGTTTTCTTTTTGCGATGAGTCAATGAGAGCAAAGCGCCGATAATGGAGAACAGCCCACCAAACCAGATCCAGCGCGCATACGCCTTATACTGAACACGAAATGCGTAAGCGGTGGAATCGACTTTCTCGCCCATGGTGATATAAACATCACCATGCCAGAACCACTTCATTGCGGGTTCACTCATGTTCATGACTCGAACTTGGTAATGTCTTCTTTCCGGCGAAATAGAAAAGCGCTGCTCGCCAGACTCTAGGCTGAGTATCGCTTTTTCTGCGGTAAAGTTTGAAGCGACATACAGCTCAGTATCACGATGAGAAAGCGTCCAATCCATGAATTCGACTTCTATGCCTGGGCTTAACTTATAGCTGCGCTCAAACGAGTGGTAGCTATTCATGGCAGCACCGACCGCTAACACCGCAACCCCAACATGGGCAAAGGTCATCACCCAGACTTTGCGTTGGAACTTGGAACTGTTTGTTACCACCAAGCCATACACATGAGTGAGTAAAACCCAAAATGCGAGTGACCATGTCATTAGTGCCATCACTTGGATCTTCTCTACTTGCAAAGCGTAACAGGCGAACCCGAGACCAATAGATACTAGAGCGATCAACGTAATAACGCCTTTCGATGCTTGAGGCTTAATACTCAGCAACGGGGCAAGGCCGACGACAGCCAACGCAAGCAAAGCCAAAGGTGCAATCAATAGATTAAAGTAAGGCGCACCGACCGAGATGTTTCCTAGGCCAAGCAACTCAAAGACCATTGGATAAAACGTGCCGAACACCACGACAGCAGTCGCCAGAACAAAAATAAGCACCGCAACTAAGCTCAAAAAGCTTTTGCTGACGAAGCTAGTAATCGGATTAGATTCAAAAGACTCTCCTCTGACGATAAGCAGAGAAAATGAACTCACCAGTACCAGAACTAGTATAAGAAGCAATGCGATACCTTTGGTTGGGTCGACGGCAAAAGCGTGTACCGATGTGAGTACACCAGAACGAACAATAAAGGTGCCTAAGATACTCAAACAAAACGTAATGAAAGCGAGACTGAGAGACCATTTCAGTAACTGTTGTTTGCCCTTAGCAACGCCTAGACTGTGCAGTAAAGCGGTCGAAGTAAGCCACGGCAACAAGCTGGCATTTTCAACCGGATCCCAGAACCACCAGCCGCCCCAACCTAATTCGTAATACGCCCACCAAGAACCAAGAATG
>NZ_JBFRRH010000080.1:0-8705 GCF_041472995.1 Vibrio sp. 10N.261.46.A3
GTCGGTTCGTAGACGCTTACTTTCAGGCCTACCCCCTAACGATTATTGGTAGGAAATCCCACCGATAATCCATAGGTTCGCCACTGACAATCAGTAACAGAACAGAAGAATAGAAACAGAAGAAGGAAATAACATAAGAGTGATTCATTCCTGATTTGTGTGTGGGTAACTTTCGCGAGGCACGAGCGAATAGTTATCCATCGCCCAAATCCGACAAGCGAAGCGCGTCAGTCTCATCCCCCACGGCTAACTTGATCGATCCCCTTTTACGCGTTTAAATCTGCTTTTCGGTGACCGTGCCACAGTTCAGGTTAAGGTGATATTCCGCTTGCTCACCCTCCGACTGGCTACGCCAGCTACGGGATTGCGCCGAGCGGTTTTGTTAAAAAAGTGGTATAATTATCGTCATAATTTTCCATCAAGTATGTGCTGTTTGAGTCGGTAAATAGAGACTGTATGACTAATAATATAACTTGCGTTAAACAACTCATTAGAGAAATCAATCGCATACACAAAGAGTTTTCCACCAAATACTTTGACATCGGCTCTTTTGAAAAGATAAAGCTCTCTAGAACCATCAACAATGTGCCTGAAAGGCACATCTATAATTATCGACTTACGCTGCATGAGAGCATCAATGATTATTTGATGACCGCAGATATTAATATGAAGTATTTCTATCGAGTCAAAACGAGTGAAAGCATTGGCGATAAAATAAAGAGGTATTCTCAACGAGAAGACCAATATCCAGTGAATAACTGGCTTAATGATATTTTTGGTGCTCGCATTATCCTTACGTCAGAAGAGGTTGGCATGGTGATGGAGGCATTGGATGACTGGCAAGATGAGTTGAGCTTAAAGAACTGGTATTGGCGCGATAAAGATGGTTACAAAGGGCTGCATGTTTATTTTAAGAACCGCAGCAATTTTTTCTTCCCTTGGGAGTTGCAGGTTTGGGATGAAGCTCACCTACAAGATAATGTAAGCAATCATGAGAGATTCAAACGCGATTTTTTAAAATAAGATATAATCGTTTCATTCGTGTGTAATGGAGTATTTGATATGAGCCACATAAGAGAGCGCCAAATTAAAGCAAGACAACAAGATAAGAAGGATGCGGAAAAGTATACCAAAAAACTTGAGCAACTCGCAGAGCATGAAAAGGTCGAATTGCTTTTATCACCTGACCCTAAGTCGGTTCCCACCCTGGATGATAGAGTGTTAGACTTACTGCGCGAAACCTACAATCAGTACATTTAATCGTTTCTATTGAGATTATGATTTCCAATTCCTCCGCTTCGATTTCAAGCAGCCATGCCGACTTATTTCACAAGTGGGTCCATTCCATTCGCCCTCTATCTATTTACCGAAATAAAATAGACATCGAGGGAAGAGCGCGTTTTGGGGCTTATGAAGTGTACTATCAAGAGATATCTGACGGTAAGGTGGCTTTTGAGGTTCCTGTGCTGAGATTTGCGTATGATAAAGAGGAGTCGCGGTGGGTCGTTTCATCTTATGATGTGATGGGGATCTGGTTAAAGATATCGGCAGCATCCACATTATCTCCGCTTTTCATTCGCCTCCCTGTTGTTCAGACTATCGACCGCTTAAATCTAAAGCAAAGACCGATTGACTACATTGAAGCAACCTTGTGGGTAGGTAAAGAAA
The DNA here is from genome assembly GCF_041472995.1 of Vibrio sp. 10N.261.46.A3. NCBI lineage: Bacteria > Pseudomonadati > Pseudomonadota > Gammaproteobacteria > Vibrionales > Vibrionaceae > Vibrio > Vibrio sp. 10N.261.46.A3. The sequence continues at coordinate 1,669 of NZ_JBFRRH010000080.1, forward strand.
CCTTTATTTCTGGTTATGTTGATAGCCTTTTTGACCAAGGGCCATTATGGCGACTTTACATGAACAAGGGGTCAAAAGATAAATACTTTCAAATTGCACGAGGTGAGTTCAAAAAAGTGAAAATGAAGGTCGCTTATCGATCATTTGAGTGAAAGGCATCATAGGAAACCTGTGCGTTTGGAGGGCTTTTAACTTCGTGTTGTCACAGAGTTAAGCCATAGCAGTATAAAGCCGAAGGTGTATAGGAACTTCGGGGTAAGTTATTAAATTAAGAGGATGAACAATGGCGGCTGGTGATGCACTAAAGGTTTGGTTTCCTGAAATGCTGGAGGAGCTCTGCGTTCTATGGAGTTCAGAGATGGATTGGGTGGCGCTGATTAGCATGACTCATTCCATGACCTTGCGCCGAGAGGCGTTAAGGGTGGAAAAAGGCATAGCCCTCCCTGTTTTCTATTGTGACGCGTGTGAAAAGAAGCACAGTTTTAATGTTCCACCAATAACAATAAGGTCGATGTTATTTGCGCTTAAGAAAGCGGCTTTGATCGATGATTTCACATTGCAACAGTTAGATCGAGATTGGAAAAAGCATCAAAGACGATTCAAACTCGACGGAGCTGGAGCACCTAAGCTGACATGAAAACGACTTCAACGCCACATGATGCGCTTTTTAAGCAGTTCCTGACTCACCCTGAAACGGCTAAGGATTTGTTGGATATTCACTTACCGGCTGAGCTTAGGGAGTTATGCGATTTAACCACGCTTAAACTTGAATCGGGCAGTTTTATTGAAGAGAGCTTGCGGCCCTATTATTCAGATGTACTGTACTCCTTAAATACGTTTCAGGGGGATGGTTACATTTATGCGCTTATTGAGCATCAGAGTCGCCCTGACAAGCACATGGCATTTCGTATGATGCGCTACGCGATAGCGGCAATGCAGCAGCATATTGATGCGGGTCATGATTACCTACCCGTGGTGATCCCATTACTCTTTTATCATGGTCAGATATCTCCTTATCCGTATGAGATGAATTGGCTAAAGAATTTTACTCATCCCGAGGTGGCTAAGCAGCTTTATACAGGTGATTTTCCGTTGGTTGATGTCACCGTAATTTCTGATGATGAGATTATGAATCATCGCCGTATTGCGTTACTTGAGCTGGTTCAAAAGCACGCAAGACAGCGTGATATACTGGATTTTATCGAACCACTGGTCACGTTGTTATTAAGCGACTACACTACCGATAAGCAAGTACAGTCACTGATGAGTTATTTGCTTCAAGTCGGTGAAACGAGTAATTTAGAAGCGCTAATAACGTCACTAGCGTCATCAGTACCGAAACATGAGGAAACTCTTATGACGATTGCAGAACAGTTACGCCAGCAGGGCGAGCAACGTGGTATTCAGCGTGGGCGCCAAGAGGGGCGTCAAGAGGGGCGTCAAGAAGGGCGTCAAGAAGCTTTGAAAGAGATGGCTCGTAAAATGTTACTGAATGGAACTAGTCGGCAAGACATTATGGATGTGACAGGATTGAGCGCGGGCGATTTGGAACAACTGTCTCACTAAGAGGTTTTGTGTGGGAACTTTTTCGATATTACCTTGTCCAGCTCTCATTTTTAGTCATCCGATAAAAGAAAATGCCCACATAGCGGTTATATTCATAATGAATGTTTTAACGTTTATGAGAATAAAGAATGAAAAAAACACTAATTGCTATTTGTATTGCTGCAACCCCCCTTGCTTCACAAGCTGCCACGGTTTACCAAAATGATGAGACATCTGTCGGTATTGGTGGTGAATTTGATGTGTACCTCAACCAGAATAACCATTCTTCTAATCCAAATGCGGACTTTGATGTGGACGTTTGGGCAAAAATTCAAGCTGATATAAACCATAAGATAAATAAAGATGTTTCAGTTTTTGCTTCTGCTGAGTTTGAATCTGGAACTTATTATGGTTCGAGTAATGATCACGACCTTTCAAATAGTGACCAGACCGTTCGTACGGATGATGTTTATGTAGGTGCGACTTTCTTTGATAGTCTTGGGGTCGCATTTGGTGAAATTGGTGACTTTGGTGACAGCCTTGATGCCATCACAATTGATAACACCAATGAAGGCTATGGCTATATGGATGATTTTAATCAGTCTATAGAATCAAAAGGTCATGCTGCGTCAATTAAATATAGCCAGAATAATTTAGAGCTTATCGCAGATACTTATCTAAGTGATGATCCAATGCTAGACACCGCTTATGGCGTTTCTGCTACTTATCTTTTGGAAAGTAACGTAGGTGATTTTGGTATCGGTTTGTCTTATCAAGATCGTGGTAATCGTGTTGAGTGGGATCGTGCTTCTGTCGGGGATAATTCCACGATGGGGATGATGGCTTCTTACCAAGTTTCTGGCTTCAATATTGCTATGAACTATGCTCAAGAAGAAGTGGATGGTGTAGATCGTGACGCGATGGGTGTTGCAACATCATATACTTACCAGAAAGCTCGCGCTTATTTCACTTATGGTCAAGCGGAAGAAGATTTCAATAATAACGATCTCAGCTACTATACTGTCGGAGCTGAATATTACTTATCGAATGATATCCTAACTTTTATTGAATATTCTGAAGTAGAAAATCGTGACTTTACCCTATCGGATGAAGATATGATGATGCTTGGTATGTACTACACTTTTTAAGCCAATCATTATTGATTTGTGCTGTCCATCGCCTCCATTAATTGGAGGCGTTTTTTTACAATGCCAAATACCGATAAAACGTCGCTCTTGATATTGACAAAGATTCACAAATGGAATCAATCGACAGCGTTTGATTTTGATGCATTTGCTTAGCCATTTGCACTTTGGGGTGAGTGGTTGGTATTTTGGGGCGCCCGCCGAGTCGGCCTCTTGCTCTGGCGGCTTTCAATCCAGCATTGGTTCTTTCCTGAATCAATCGTCTTTCAAATTGAGCTAAGGCTCCAAAGATATTGAACATCAACTCACCAGATGCGGTAGTGGTATCAATCGCGCCATCTTGAATGGACTTGAATCCCACCTTTCTCTGCATTAATGATTCCACCAAACTAATCAGATGAGCCATTGAGCGCCCTAGCCTATCGAGTCGCCAAACCACTAAGGTGTCTCCTTCTTGTAAGGTCTTCATACAAGCCTCTAATCCTGGCCTGTCTGATTTTGCTCCGCTGACCTTGTCGGTATAAATATTTTCTTTCGCACAACCTTCAGCAATCAATGCGTCTATTTGCAAGTGCAACTCTTGCTCGTCAGTACTGACTCGCGCATAGCCTATTTTTTGTCCCACCGACTCATCTACCTAATTATTGTTGAGTTTATGAAATGATAATAAATGAGATGGATTAATGATTCAATTTCATGTTGTTTTGATGCGATTTGAGGTTGTTGTGTCTTTGTCTCATTAAACGGTCATTTTGTGAGTCTTGATGTGTGTACGTGGTTTGCGTACACTTTAGCTATGAACAATATATTTATAGAATCAACCATATTTGAAAAGCACCGAAATGAATATCTCAATGATGAGGAGTTCAGGCTTTTTCAGACTGAATTAATGGTTACTCCCAAGTTAGGAGATGTTATTCAAGGTACCGGTGGTTTGCGAAAGATTCGAGTAGCATCAAAAGGTAAAGGAAAGCGCAGTGGAGCTCGTGTTATCTATTACTTCCTCGATAACAAGCGGCGTTTCTATTTGTTGACTATTTACGGTAAGAATGAAATGTCTGATTTAAATGCAGACCAAAAGAAACAATTAAAGGTTTTTATGGAGGCATGGTGTAATGAGCAATCGTGACTTATTTTCAGAACTAAGTTCAGCACTTGTTGAAGCTAAAGAGCATTCAGCGGGGAAGGTGACACTAAAAACTCACCAAATCAATGATATCAGCGAGTTAGATATCTCACCCAATGAGATAGTTGACATACGTGAGCAATTTAATATGTCTCGGGGTGTATTTGCTCGTTTACTACATACATCATCACGTACATTAGAAAGCTGGGAGCAAGGGCGGAGTGCCCCCAATGGGCAGGCAATTACGCTTCTTAGGTTAGTTCAGAGGTATCCCGAAACCCTCGCGCACATTGTTAAGTTATAAAGTTGAAGAGTTTAATTATTATCGCAATAAAAATGTTAGATTTGTAATGACTCAAAGCAATGGTCCTGATTGGGTATTTAATTTTCCAACCAAGGGCTTCGGCAAAATCTATAGCTCAATTAAAGAGTCTGTAAAAGAACCGATCAAGCGCATCAATGCCCCCCCTCCTCAACACCCAGCCCCCCTCTATAAAACACCGAAAAACTGTCGTTTTTTAAGTGGGGGCAATTTAGTTTTGTTGCCACAATGTTGACACTCCTTTTGTTTGGTGTATTGTGTTATAACAATGTATCCACTACAGGTGATGTATGCGTACGCAAGTCAGAAAAATTGGTAACAGTTTAGGAAGCATTATTCCTTCAGCATTTATCCGTCAATTGAGTCTTGAGGAAGGGGCTGAGATTGATGTTCGAGAGAAAGATGGAACAATTGTTATCGAGCCGATAAAGACAAAAGAAAAGCTTTTTCCATTTAGTGAGGCTGAATTGGTCGCTCAAATGACTAATCATAATGCTCATATTGATGAGCTGGCTGAGATTACACCAGAAGAGTTGGGAGACTAGATGTCAAAGCAATATATTCCCGAAAGAAACGATATTGTCTGGATTGATTTTGAACCAGTCAAAGGCAAGGAAATAGGAAAATATCGGCCTGTTTTGGTTCTTTCCGGTAAGGCTTACAATAAAGTTAATGGTGTATTAATTTGTTGTCCCATCAGTACCAGCATTCGTGGTGGTGCTACAGAAATTCCGGTGAACAATCTTGATAAACCATCAGTAGTGGCGGCTAGTGTCATTCAAACAATGTCTTGGAAAGCTCGCAATGCAAAGAAAATAACCATAGCGGAGGCTGGAGTGATAGAAGAGGTTCTTTTGCGAATTATCCCACTAATTGGTGCTGACAAATTATTCGAAGGATAGATTTGACTTCATTGAGTCATGAAAACTTTGCGGATTTGGTTGTCTGTTTGATTTTATGTAAGCAGCTGCACTTTATTCTGTGAATTCAGAAAACAACGGGTTTACCCGTGGATATCTACCAATTTGATTATGTGCACTTATTAATTTTTATGAGGTTAGGGGATGAAGTTTTGGGTATTTGTTTTAGTCGTAGTTGGGTTCTTTATGTGGAACTATACACGCATAAAGCGGAACTGGGAAAGTTGGCCAACCGTTGATGATTATATTGATAACTATAATCCAACCAAAGGAAAGGGCATCTCGTGCCATAAGTGTGGTTCACATAATATATGGGAAACTGGCTTTGGAAAAGTCAATAGCAATATGCGAATACATTACTGCAAGCAATGTAAAACTAATATCTATCGAACTAGTCGATAGATAATTTAAGGGCCTGCTTACTTTAATTGTTATTCACCTTGGAAAAAAGATAGAAGAGTATTCATGAAAACAGCCATGACTGCGATAAAGTACATGCAGACTGAGTCAAGAATTCGCCGATTAGCATCATTTATTGTTAAGCAAAATAGGTTCACGACAAAAGAAGTATCTCAAGCTCTTGGTGTTACGGTTGCAAGCGTTTCTGCGAGCATGCAACAGCTTAATAAATCTTGGGGATTTCATTTTGAAACGTCTAAAAATGAAGGTTCGAGGCGCATTTTTCAACTAGTCTCATGTGACTTTCAAGAGCCTTTGTCACCCAGCAGTATGACCCCCCTAGAGCGATTAAAACATCAGGTGGGTAACTATCCCAAAAGTAGCATTAAATACCAAATCCTAGTTCAGGCTATTAATTGCTACCCTCATTCAGTTGATTTACGATTGCTTTGGGAAGGGAATGGAAAGGAATGCATCACTAACGTATTGGTTAATATGATGCAGGCAGGGTTCAGGATTGAGTTGAAAGGAGGAGATATGATGATCTCTGATTTCCTTAGGAATACAGATAAAGAGGAAGAAGTCGTTGGCATCCTAAGTGAAAGCCAGTTACCTCTTGCTCATCAATTAATGAATCAATGTACACGGGAATCCAGTTAAGCTTCTTGATGGCATTATCATACAGACAACTCCAACAAATTGAATTATTGAGTAAGGTTAAAACATATAAGGACGACACATGACGATAGTCTCGCACCTAAATGAATTTTGCCCAGGAATTCGTTAGCTAATTGGGTCATTCCACGGTCATGATGAATATGACCATGGAATAAACGAAGGTTTAACCTGAACTTTCGGTTCAACTGCATACCGAGTTTAAAGAGAGGTAATAGATAACGTTATTGATTGAATTGAGTTTTTATCCAAATCATACGGTGGTCTGAGGAAATGTCTTTTCCATTACCATAGTTACCAACTCGTGGGTCATTAAATAGCATACGACCTTCTTCATAAGAAGCTGGCCAGTAAACGCCAGAATCAACGATGTTGAGCGTCGCAGAAGGGAGAGCGTAATCAACGGCCAGACCGAATGTTGATGTAATACGGTTTGGTTGAGGGTGAGATGATGATTTATCTACAGCGTGTTCTGCTGCTCCGTAACTTGTAGGGTATAAACTTCCATGAGTTACTTCTTGGTTAACTAAATAGTCATTGTGCAAATTTTGCATGACAGTACTAATACCGTCACCATCAACTGGATCTAGGTTTTGATCTCCCATCATGACAAAGTGTTGACCAGGCTCAAGCCCCCCTAATTTTCCAGTATCATCATAGATGAAAGACTTGTTTTTAATGTAATGATGCCAAAATTCAACTTCTGCGGCGTTTTGAGCAATGTTTTTACCAACATCAAAAGCCGGTGGGGTTGGATGCGACATTAGCAGGTGAACGGTTTGTGTTCCGTTTTTAGTTGGAATTAGAATAGGTGCATCAACATGGTTTTTTGAAGATAAACGAACTTCTTCCCACTCCTCCTGGGTATACCATTCATCGTTACAGCGTAAGCGTCTACGAACCGA